>CALLWO010000139.1 GCA_938016355.1 uncultured Boseongicola sp.
TCCCGAGATCTGGTTTTCCGCAATTCCTTCGCCGATATCGAATATGTGCTAGAAACATGCGCTGCAAACGGCACAAAATTCGAATTCGAATGCTACGACATATCGCATTTGTACAACCTCGCGCACTTCCTTGATCGTAAATTGGTCACACCCCCGCTATTTGTTCAGTCGGTTTTTGGGCTTTTGGGCGGGATCGGGCCGCATTCCGAAGACGTGCTGCACATGCGCCGGACGGCAGACCGCCTCTTTGGCGACGACTATCAATGGTCGGTTCTGGGCGCGGGCGCGAACCAGCTGAAAATCGGCGCGCAGGCCGCGGCGCTTGGTGGAAATATGAGGGTGGGTTTGGAAGATTCGCTCTGGGCTGGTCCCGGCCGTCTTGCTCAATCGAATGCGGAGCAAGTCAGGAACGCAAAATCAATGCTGGAACTTTTGGGGTTTGAGCTTGCGGCGCCCGAAGACGCGCGCCGCATGCTGGCTTTAAAAGGGGGTGATACCGTGAAGTTCTAATGCTGGCTTAAGCTTTACGCTTCATCCGGCGCAGACCTGCAAGGCCGCCAAGGCCCCCGATCAGCAACCAGCCAGCAGCTGGGAGTGGAACTTCCGAAGGTGGCATATACTCAACGTTCAGGATTTTGAGCTTCCAGCTGGAATAATCCCCAGCCATGATCCCAAATACGCTGTCAATCAAGTTTGCGCTGGAAAGATCAACCGACGCCGCAGCCGTTCCATCACCATAGCCACGCATGTCGCCATAATTGATGTCACCACTGTCATTGGAGTCGAGCACAACATCAAACATGCTGTTTGTGCCGCGATAACCCGTCGCGATATATCCAAACCCAAGCGAGTCCAGCGTCACATCCACGACTTCACCAAGATAAGCAAACGACACTTCGATGAAGTCGTAATAGCCAACACCATCGACCGTATGCTGATCGTTAGACGACACGTTGTATGTGCCAGCGCCCAGCTTCCAGCGATTAAGCTGATACGCATCGTTCAAACCGGAACCCGTCAGCTTGTCGTCGCCGTCGAATTCCCGATCCGTCA
Source organism: uncultured Boseongicola sp. (assembly GCA_938016355.1). GTDB lineage: Bacteria > Pseudomonadota > Alphaproteobacteria > Rhodobacterales > Rhodobacteraceae > CALLWO01. Next base: position 1,054 of record CALLWO010000139.1, read on the forward strand.
GATACCGGCCAGTAAACGTCGCAACCATATCGCCATCGGCGATTGAGAAGCTGTTGGCCGTCTGCGATCCAGACACAACCGGGTCACCACCATAAGCGGTGCTTTCCAGATCAAATGAAAAAGACAAAGGCGCAGCCATTACAGCCGATGCGCTTATTGCCAAAGCTCCGGCACTTGCCAGAGTTAGTTTGCGAACACTCATGTTCAGCCCCCACTAATTAATCCGCTCATGCGGTAAACACGAACTGCATATTGTGCAATCCACGTTTCATTCTACTACAGACAAATAGGGAACGCAAAGCGACTTGCAACTGTACCGGGACAAGAAACAAGACCTTGGTTAACGCCACTTTTTCCACTTACCTTGCGTAAAGCAGCAACAATCCAGACGACAACAGGCCAGCAGCGGCGCCCGAATCAAAAAGGGCGGCTCCATCGGAACCGCCCTTCGAATTCTATGTTGTCGTTGGCTTAGGCTGCCTTGCGACGGCGACGTACCGCTGCAATTCCACCGATACCTGCCAGCATCAACCAGCCAGCTGCCGGAAGTGGCACTTCGTTTGGTGGCTCACAACCATTGTCATCCTGACAGATATTGCCGAACTCAGTGTAATGGCTAAGTCCGCCTGCCGAAGCGCCGTTTTTATCAAACGAAATTTCCACGGTGCCAACATCGGTCAGCTTCAAGAAGAAGTGTCCTGCACCAACTTTGAACGCGATGTATTCCGCAGCCGAGAAGAACGACAGTGAATCCACACCACCTGCGTCAGTCTTATCAGCGTCAGAAGCAACGAAGTCATCGTTGTCAACGCCATCAATCAGATAATCCAAAGCTTGCGCTTCTACACCTGGGTTGTTTGGCGAAACATCGTAGAGGCTCGCCTCAGTAGCAGAAAGAGTGGCCGCAGATCCTGCAGCGTCCCAATCACCACCCACCAGGCCGTAGCATGGCTGAGCACTGCTTCCGTCACAATCGACTTCGATTGAAGAGCCAATCACGGAGATTGTTACCGTGGCCGCGCTGGCAGCGCCGCCGATCAGCGTCATCGCTGCCGCTGCAAATAGTGTTTTAGTTAGGTTCATCTTGTCCCCCACCGTTAAAATACATGCAATCGCACCCACGACCGCTCATTAATCTCAATAACAACTTAATATACTAATTCCTGAACACCTAACGGATTAAGGCAGAATGGTGGCGAAAAACAGCCGAAAAGTGGACGCAGGGTCACCTTTTCGCCTTCAACGACACAAAAAATTGCGATCCCAATCAACAAACAGCGCCAAGAATCATCTTTGTTCACGAATTGTAAACGATGATCCGAAACCAACCCGAATCGTATCCTTGCCCAAACCACCCCGGCCTGCTGTAGTGAGGAAAACCTCAGGATACGGTGAGCCATGACCTCTACATCCCCCGCTTTTTCCATTGGCATTGAAGAAGAATACCTCCTTGTTGATGCGTCTTCCGGCGCGCTCCGCGAAGCGCCGCGGGCGATGATGGATGCCTGCACAGCCGCGCTTGAGGGGCAGTTCAGCCCCGAATTCAAAGCTTGCCAGGTCGAGATTGGAACCCGCGTCTGCGCCACCGTGGGCGAAGCGCGCGATGACCTGAAGCGCCTGCGCGGCACCGTCGCCGACATCGCATCCAATTATGGTCTGGCCCCCATTGCCGTCTCTTGCCATCCCGCCGCCGACTGGAAGAAAGCCCACCATACCGACAAGGATCGCTACAACGATCTGGAACGCGCCCTTGGCGGTGTCGCGCGGCGCCTCCTTATTTGCGGCATGCACGTTCATGTCGGCATTGAGGATCAGGACACACGTATCGATCTCACCAATCAGCTCATCTACTTCCTGCCGCATCTGCTGGCACTTTCGACCTCTTCCCCCTTTTGGCAGGGCGAAGACACCGGTCTCGCCTCTTATCGGCTGACTGTATTCGACAACCTTCCCCGCACTGGCCTCCCGCCCCGCTTTGACAGCTGGGGGGAATACGAACGCACGGTCGCCATGCTAACCGATCTGGAGATCATCGAAGATTCCACAAAGATTTGGTGGGATCTGCGCCCCTCCCATCGTTATCCGACAATTGAATCGCGGATTTGCGATGTCTCGCCCCGCATGGAAGACGCGTTGACCATCGCCGCCATCACGCAATGTCTGGCCCGAATGCTCTGGCGGCTGTCCCGCAATAACCAGCGCTGGCGCATCTATGACCGCTTTCTCGTGGGTGAAAATCGGTGGCGCGCCCAGCGTTTCGGCGTGAACGGAGGTTTGATTGACTTCGGACGCCGCGAGATCGTGCCCTTAAGCGATCTCATGGACGAGCTGATTGACCTTCTTGAAGAAGACGCCGGCATCCTCAAATGCAGTCAGGAAATTCTGCGCGCCCGCGACATCACAGCCCAAGGTACCAGCGCAGACAGGCAACGTCAGATTTTCAGCGACGAGAAATCGGCAGGCAAAAGCGATGAAGACGCACTGCGATCCGTCACGATGAGTTTGATCGACGAATTCACCGCCGACCTCTGATCCTTGCTCGCGCCGGGCAATCGGATTAATTGTACACCCGTTCAATTTCCGGAGATGTCATGGATTTCGCCCTCTCGGACGAGCAGCACGCAATTTTCGACACCGCCCGCGCTTTTGGGGAAGAGCGGATCGCCCCTAATGCACGCCAATGGGAAGCTGACGGTACCATCCCCAAAGACCTTTGGCGCGACATTGCCGCCCTTGGTTTCGGCGGCCTTTACATCGACGAAGAAAATGGCGGCGCGGGCCTCTCCCGTCTGGACGGCACGTTGGTGTTTGAGGCGTTGTCGCGATCCTGCGCCTCCGTCGCCGCTTTTTTGTCGATCCATAATATGACCGCGCGCATGATCGATCTCTATGGCGGCGCCGATCTGAAATCGCGGCTTTTGCCCAAGGCGCTCTCGATGGATTGTATCCTATCTTATTGCCTGACCGAACCCGGTTCCGGCTCGGACGCCGCCGCGCTGAAAACTCGCGCCAAACAAACCAAGGACGGGTACCAACTTACCGGCACCAAGGCGTTTATCTCAGGTGGTGGTTATTCAGACGCATATCTCGTCATGGCACGCACCGGTCAAAGCGGCGCGGCGGGTATCTCGGCATTTGTTGTCGAAAACGGCACACCCGGCCTGTCCTTCGGCGGTTTAGAGACGAAAATGGGCTGGAAAAGTCAGCCAACCCGCCAGGTTCAATTGGACAAATGCAACATTCCTGATGCAAATTTGGTTGGTTCCGAGGGCGATGGCTTCAAATATGCAATGGCTGGCCTCGACGGTGGGCGATTAAACATTTCCGCCTGCTCTTTGGGCGCAGCACAATTCGCCATGGACCAAACCCTCGCCTATATGCGGGACCGTAATGCGTTCGGCAAACCGCTCGATCAATTTCAAGCACTCCAATTCAAATTGGCCGATATTGAAATTCAGCTGCAAGCGGCGCGCACCTTTTTGCGCCACGCCGCTTGGGCGCTGGATGCCAAAGAACCAGACGCAACAAAGCGCTGCGCAATGGCCAAGGCTTTCGTAACCGAAGCGGCGGATGATGCTGTTGATACCTGCCTGCAACTCCATGGCGGCTATGGCTATCTTGCCGACTACGGAATTGAAAAGATCGCGCGCGACCTGCGCGTGCACCGCATTTTGGAAGGCACAAACGAAATCATGCGGCTCATCGTTGCGCGAGATTTGACCAAATGAGTGACATCAACATTCGCGTCTCCGGTCGTACAGGCCGGATCACACTCGCCCGACCAAAAGCGCTCAACGCCGTCACATGGGACATGGTGCACAAAATCCGAGATGCGCTGCCGCTTTGGGCAGAAAACCCAGACATCGACATGGTCATCATCGACGCCGAGGGCGAAAAAGCCTTCTGCGCGGGCGGCGACATTGCAGACATCTATCAGGCCCTTGTCGATGGAAATCCTGACATCCCAAGGCAATTCTGGCGCGAGGAATATGCGCTCAACGCGGCACTCTTCAATTTCCCAAAACCCGTAGCAGCGTTCTTACAGGGCTACACAATGGGCGGCGGCGTCGGGATCGGATGCCACGCCAGCCATCGCATTGTCTGTGAGACCAGCAAGATCGCGATGCCCGAATGCTCGATCGGACTGGTCCCCGACGTCGGAGGCTCGCTCATCTTAGCGCGCGCGCCAGGGCGCCTGGGAGAATATCTAGGCACAACCGCGTATCGAATGGGTCCCGGGGACGCAATCGAAGCCGGGTTTGCCGATTATTATATTGGACGCGATATGTGGCCGGCACTGATTGCTACGCTGGAAGCGTCTGGCGACTGGACTGAAGTTGATCGGGCCGCCGGGCACCCACCCGAAAGCCCCCTCGCCAACATCCGTCCACAGATTGACGCAAACTTCGGGGGCGAAACGCTCCGCGATATTCTGGCCACGCTAAATGCAGACGCCTCAGAATGGGCGGCTGACACTACCAAGCGCCTTGCCCGCAACGCCCCTCTCGCCGTGGCCTCTGCCGTCGAACTGATCCACCGCGCCCGCGTGCGCGACAGGATCGAAGACGCGCTCGCCGCAGAATACCGCTTTGCGCATCGCATCGCTGAACAAGATGATTTCAGGGAAGGCATACGCGCCGCCATCATCGACCGCGATGAAACCCCAAAGTGGCAGCACGCAACACTAGATGCACCATCCCCCGCCCAAGTCGCGCAGATGTTGATGCCCCTAGGAGCCGATGAACTGGACCTGACGCACTGAACGCCCCATCTTAACCAAAGACGAAACCTATTTCTCGGAGGCACGACTGATGAAAATTGGATTCATAGGACTTGGAAACATGGGCGCCCCTATGGCGCGAAATCTCGCCATAGCCGGGCACAATGTACGCGGCTTTGACGTGAACGCGCCCATGCCCGAAGGGGTGGAAGCAGCCAACGATGCGCCTGATGCGGCCGACGGAGCCGAAGTCGTCATCACCATGTTGCCGGACGGCGCCATCCTTCGCGACGTCGCGGCCAAGATCCACGTGGCCATGCCCAAGAATGCCATCCATCTCGATTGTTCGACTGTTGATGTGGAAAGCGCGCGCGCCGTTAGCGATGAAGCGCGCGGGCACGGGCTGCGGTCGCTTGATGCGCCGGTTTCGGGCGGCGTCGGCGGCGCAACTGCGGGCACGCTTACCTTCATGGTGGGCGGATCAAGTGACGCCTTTGAAAACGCTTTACCGCTCTTTGACATTATGGGGCAAAAGGCAGTCCACTGCGGGGATGCCGGTAACGGTCAGGCGGCCAAAATCTGCAACAACATGATCCTGGGTGCCACAATGATCGCCACGTGCGAGGCGTTTTCGCTTGCTGACAAGCTCGGCCTTGATCGCCAATCCATGTTCGATGTCGTCTCGACCTCATCGGGCTACAGCTGGTCCATGAACGCCTACTGCCCTGCCCCTGGGATCGGGCCAACCTCGCCCGCCGACAACGATTATCAGCCGGGCTTCGCCACCGAATTGATGCTCAAAGATCTAAGGCTTTCCCAACAGGCCGCCGAAGCTGTGAACGCAGACACCCCCATGGGCTGCAAAGCGCGCGACCTTTATGCCCAATTCGTCGAAGGCGAAGACGGCAAAGGCAAAGACTTCTCGGCCATGCTGCCTCGTTTCGAAAAGCGCCGACGCAGCTGAAAACTTTCAGTGCGCCGTACTTTTCTTTTCTGGGAACAATGACTTGAACGTCGGCGCGATGATCCGCGTCACCACAGGAATCAACGCAAGCCCAAGCGCCAGCCCGATGATCCCGTCAAGCAACGCCGTCACCGCCCATGTGACAAACCCGACCGCAACGCCGACACTCCCAGCCACACCTTCGGCAATGTGATGAATCGTCTCGTAAGGCCAATGCCACCCCAACACATCGACGCCGTGAACGATAATGTTTCCACCAACCCAAAGCATCGCTGTCGTGCCGATCACCGAAATGATCTTCATCAGCGTTGGCATGAATCGCACCAGCCATAGTCCAAATTTCCGCGTGGCTTCAAGCCGCCCGATCTGGCTCAGCTTCAATCCAACGTCGTCCATTTTCACCAACAGTGCCACCGCCCCATAAACGAGCGCCGTAATACCAATGGCAACGATAGCTAAGACAACGGCTGATGTGATCCAATCGTCGCTCTCAATCGCCGCAAGCGAGATCGTCATGATCTCGGCGGACAGGATGAAATCGGTTTTGATCGCGCCCGCCACGCGCTGCTCTTCCAGATGCGCGGCATCCAATTCTTCCGCTTCCTGCGCGTGGCTTTCGGTATGAGGGTGGAAAACATGCCAAATTTTCTCCGCCCCCTCAAAGCACAAATAACACCCGCCCAGCATCAACAGCGGCGTCACCAGCCAAGGCAGGAATGCGCTAAGCAAAAGCGCCGCGGGCAAAAGGATCACCAGCTTGTTGAAGAATGACGCCCGCGCAATTTTCCAGATGATCGGCAATTCACGCGCCGCAGGAAGGCCGGTCACATATTTGGGCGTAACGGCCGCATCATCAATGACCACGCCAGCGGCCTTCGCGCCCGCTTTTGCAGCGTCATCCAGAACCGTCGCACCGACTTTCGCGCCGACCTTGGCCGCTTGTCCGGCAAGGTCATCGACTTGTGTAGCCGCGAGTTTGGCAATCGCAGCAACATCATCCAACAGCGCAAGAAGTCCGCTCATCTAAAATACCTATTCTGTTCGCGTCGATCAAAACCCCTGCCAAAGGATGTGGCACGCAGGTTCTGGCAAGACAACCTCCCTCAGCCCAAAGAGGTTCCAAAGCCCGTGCAGATATCTCCGCGACATCCACACCTGACCTGTCCATTTAGCCAAATTGTCATGGCTGCATTTGTGACCGATGAATGGATCAACCACGACTTTACCTCAACGGCTTGAATACAACTTAGATGAACTTTCCACGTTTGGTGCAATCACCGACGGACGATGAATTCGTTCAAAACCCTTACCCTTTCTATGAAAGAGCGCGGGCAATGGGCGATTTTGTCTTTTGGGATGACTTCAAAATGCCGATGGCCGTGACCCACCAAGCGGTATCCGACGTCCTCAAAAGCAAATCCATGGGTCGCGAAATCCCGGTAGAGAAACGAACCGAAATCCGTCCTGAGCTTCAGGCGTTTTACGACATCGAAGCGCATTCCATGCTCGAGCTTGAGCCCCCGATTCATACGCGACTCCGTGGGCTTGTCTTGCGCGCCTTCACACGGCGCAGCATTCAAGCGTTGGCCCCCGAGATCTCCCAAATCTCCGATCAGCTCATCAGCGCGTTTCCCGATGAACCATTCGATCTCATGCAGCATTTCGCGAAGAAATTGCCTGTCGTCGTGATTGCGCGATTGCTTGGCGTTCCTCAATCCATGGGCGATCAGCTCGTTGATTGGTCCAATCGCATGGTCGCCATGTATCAGGCGCGCCGCACACCAGAGATCGAAGTTGACGCCGCAGAAGCCGCGCGCGAGTTCGCGGATTTCATTCGCACGCATATCGATCAGAAACGCGCCAACCCGACCGATGATCTAATTAGCCAACTGATCGCCGCCGAAGAAGACGGACAACGTCTCTCCACCGACGAAATGGTCACGACCTGCATTTTGTTGCTGAATGCCGGTCACGAAGCGACGGTGCACACGATTGGCAATTCCGTTCGTCAGCTTTTGAAACATGGTGCGCGTCACGACGTCCTCGAGCCCGAGCTGATTGAAAACACGGTCGAGGAGTGCCTGCGCTTTGATCCGCCGCT
>CALLWO010000140.1 GCA_938016355.1 uncultured Boseongicola sp.
TTATCAACGCTGCTGCTTCAGATGTCTGGGCCACGCTGACGGACTTTGACAATATGGCGAACTGGAGCACCGGCACGCTGCAAGGCATGACGGGCGATATTCGGGATGGCGGGAGCGTCACGATCACCTTCATCTTTGGCACCGACGAAAACGGTGAGCCCAATTCGAACGAAATCCCACACACGCTGACTTACGACGAAGGTCGTGCTTTCGGGTGGTCCGACCCGTTCCCTGAAGACATTGGCGGGGGAAACGACAACCACATTTACCGCGTTGAAGCTTGCGGTGATCAGACCCTGTTCGTTCAGACAGACGAGATTATCGACAACCCTTATGCGGCAAGCTTCGTAACCCAGCTTTTGCCCATGTATCAAACGTTCAATGCTGAACTGAAAGCTGTTGTCGAGAGCCAGCTATAGGAGAAAGAACTCGGTAACGCCTCCGAAATCGATGGCAGTATCGAAAAATAACTCTTGGGATTTCTCAACCAAAAACGTTGATATCATCGAAAATGTCGATATTATTTTCCGATGGATCTACACCCGTCCAATTTAGGCCTTGAACCGCTTGGGGCGGAGTCGTCTGCAACTCAGCGCGCGTATCAGGCGCTTCGCAAGTTGATTGTTACGGGAGACATCAAGCCGGGAGCGAAGCTCAAGATAGAGGGTTTGCGCAAACGATTGCAGACGGGCGCATCGCCTATTCGGGAAGCGCTTAGTTTGCTGACATCGGACAATTTGGTCGAGCGGATGGATCAACGCGGATTTCGGGCTTCGCCGACAAGCCAGCAGAATTTCGAAGAGATTCTTATGTTGCGCTGCGAGCTGGAAAACATCGCGTTGCGCCAAAGCATCGCGAACCAGACTCAAGAGTGGGAAGAGAGCGTGGTTTTAAGCCATCACCGGATGGTCCGCTCGCACAGCAGTGGGGGCGAGGATTTTGAGGATCTGCACAAAGCGTTCCACATGGCGCTTTTGCTCAATTGTGAAGGCCCCGTGTTACTCAAATTCTGCTCGCAGCTTTATGATCTGAACATTCGGTATCGCTATCTCGCAGGGAGTGCGATGAACTATAAGCGGCGGGATGTGTCGAGCGAGCACAAAAACATTATGGAATCAGCGATTGCCGGAGACGCAGACGCCGCGTGCGAGCATCTCTTGGATCACTACCGCAAAACAGGTGCGTTTTTGGTAGGTGTATTGGATGAAGCAAAGCTGGCCTGAGTTCTATCCTTTGACCAAGACCAGATCAAAATCGACTCTGAGGTAGGCTTCATCCACCTGTCCTGAAAGAGCAAAGCCGTCGGGAAACGAGCCGGCTGGCATTTGCTGATAGGACATCACAAGATCATCACGAACGCCAAAAACCGTATCCTTATCGAGATAGGGGTCGTCGTCAGGGAAGACTTCGGTCACGAGGCTTTTAAAACCGTCTGCTTTGACAATGAAATGAAGGTGCGAAGGGCGCCATGCATGGCGACCACAAGCCTCAAAAAACTCACCAATCGGCCCGTCCGTCGGCACTTCGTATTCGACGGGTTTGACGCTGGTAAATGCATAGCGACCATCGGGGCCGGTCGTTTGGAGTCCGTGAAATGAATAGGTGTCTTGGTCAGGGTCCTGGCTTGAATAAAGACCGTTTGGCGCGGTTTGCCAGATATCCACGGTTGCACCTTCGATCGGTTCTCCGTCCGTGTCTTTGACAATGCCCTCTGACAGCAACACTGGGCCTTCAAACCGCCCCTTCATGTCCCCTCCAATGTCGAGGGGAGGCGCGCCCGAAATATGAAATGGACCAAGCACGCTAGAGGATGTTCCCTCTGATTGTGTGTTAATCATATCCACGAGCGAAGACAGTCCAAGCACATCGGAAAGAAGCACAAATTCGTGGCGTTCTTTGTCCGAAATATCGCCGGTGCGTTCGAGGAACGCGATCCCTTGTTCCCATTCTGCATGGGTAAGGTTCACTTCTTTGGCGAAGGCGTGCAGGTGGCTTACTAGGCTGCCCATCACTTCGCGCAGCCGCGGGTTCACGTCATCGCCCATATATCCCATGAACACATCAGTGATATTGTCTTTTGTCACGTTGCGCATTGGCGATGTCCTTATCTGAGAAGGGCGAGGCTGAGGATCGGGAATTCGATCAGAATCAAGAGAACCACAAGCATAACGGCCGCGAACGGTAGGGCGCCCATGAAGACGTCTTTGAGTGAGATACGGTCGTCATCAAGTGTGGCTTTGATTACGAAACAAGAAATGCCAAGTGGTGGCGTTAACAGACCGATCTCGGCACCGACGACGGTTACGATGCCGAACCAGACCAGGCTCATTCCCATGGGCTCCACGAGCGGCAGGAACAACGGAACGACGATCAGGATGATAGACGCGGTGTCGAGCAGAGTGCCAAGAAAGAGCATGAGCAGGATGTAAAAGAACATGATCGTCCAGAAGCTCGCTTGGGTGCCGGTGAGGTAGTTGCCCAATTCATTGGGAACACCCGCCAGCCCGAGCATACGGCTGTACATGGAGGCTGCCGTGATCAGGAACAAAAGGAACGCTGTGATGTGGCCGGTTTCCAAAAGCGCGTCCCAGAAGTCGCGCGGCGACATGGAGCGGCGCGCAATGGCGATAATCAAGGCCACCAAGGCGCCTGCCGCGCCGGCTTCGACGGGGGTAAGCCAACCTGTGTAGATGCCACCAAGAACAACCATGATCAGGCCGACGATTGGTAGGGTTTTGGAGGCGATTTCGCCCGCACTCATGCGTTCGTAATCTGTTGCCGGGCGGCCTGCGATAAAGCCGGGAGTGAACCGGCCCATCAGCCAAATGGCGACGATATATGCGATCGCTAGCATAATACCGGGGATAATGCCTGCCATGAACATGTCGCCGACCGATTGTTCGGCAACGAAGGAATAGATGATCAGCATGGCGGATGGCGGGATGATCATGCCCAGAACCGACGAGCCGGCGACGACGCCAACGGCAAATCGCGGGTTGTATCCGTGCTTCAGCATTTGCGGAACGGAGACTTTGGAAAAGACCGACGCCGATGCAATTGATGACCCGGTGACGGCGGCAAAAACGGCGTTTGCCCCAACGGTCGCCATCCCGATACCGCCTTTAACTTTCCGGAATCCCGTACTCATTACCTCATAGACGTCGCTGCCCAATCGGGCTTTTGAGACGATTAATCCCATAAACGTGAAAAGCGGGATGGTGGCGAATGTGTATTCCATCGCGCTGTCGCCAATGGCAACTTTCAGCAGGTTCATTGCCAGTGTGAAATTGTCTCGCATGAGCCAGATGGAAACAAAAGAGACCGCCCCGAGCGCTATCGGGATATACACGCCGAGATAGATCAGGATCACAATTGCCGCGACCGATGCCATTCCAATTTCAAGCGGACTCATTTCGCGGCCTCGTCTGACTCAGGCAGAATGCGCACCAGTTGCACATCGTTGGAGGGGCGAATGAGTTTGAGCACAAAGAGGATCGCGCAAAGGCCAGCGCTTAGCGTGATGACCAGCTTAATTGGCCACCATGGCGCGGTGAATACACCGGGAATGCCGAAGAAGTCTTGTGTGTGCCACATATCGATGAATTCGGGGTACATCGTGACCGCAATCGCGCCCATAAAAAGTGCCGCTAACGAGTTGATGAAGAGACGCAGACCCCGCGTGAATTTCGGATAGCGGTTACCGATCAAATTCAAAAAGCCATCGGAGGCGGTCAGGCGATTGATCCGAACAACATCCGGAAGCTGAAGAAAGACAATCAGAACAATGGAGAACTGTACGACCTCGACAGCACCACGAAACGGCTGGTTGAACACACCGCGCGCGACAACGTCGAAATTCACAATGATGACGAGCCCAAGAACAACGAGAGTTCCGACAACATTGGCAACGATCGCGACATACTTCGTCGCGATCGTCAGGCCATCAACGGCTTTTGTTAGTGGTGATGCCATTGTCCGGCTTGTGCTTTCTTGTGACGCTTAGTTGGTCATAGATCCGGACCAGTCGCGCACACCTGTGAAGCCAGCGTCTTTCAGTTTGCCGAGATAGGCGTTGAGCATTTCGGAGCCCTGCATCCCGCTTTCGTCAAGACCCGCAGCCCATTCAGATGCAATGTCGGGCATGGATGTCGCCCATGCGGCACGATCTTCGAGTGACATATCAACGACGGTCCCGCCAGCTTCGACGTAGGCGTCGCGACTTGCAGCAGCGCGGTCCATAGCAATGCCTGCAACATGGTCGCGGTAGTCAACGGCAACTTCTTGCAGAACCGACTTCACCTCGTCAGGCAAACCATCCCAATAGTCTTTGTTCACGGTGATGGTCTTGGAATTCACAGCACCCAGATCAGCTTTCAGCATATAGGGTGCAACTTCGGCAATCTTGAACGTCTTGGCGGCTTCTGGCCAAAGCATTGCATGATCCACCAAACCGGTTTGCAGCATGTTGTAGAAATCGGTCAATCCGCCGCGGACGCCTGCGGCACCTTCGATCCCTTCAAGGTAGCGCAAGTTCATGCCCGCACCTGCAACTTTGCCGCCTTCAAGGTCTGAAAGACTGTTGATCGGGGCTTTGGAAAACACCTGATACGTGTCCAAAACCACGCCGGTGGCCAAGTAAACCTGGTTCTGCTTTTCGAATTCGGCCTGCATAGCCGGATATTCTTTCGCAATTTCGTCCACCGCTTTGGCGACCGCGCGCGCATCCGCCGCAACGAACGGCGTCACTGCCGAGATCGCCTGACTTGGCAATTTAGATGAATGGAAGATCGTCGTGACGATACCGATGTCACCCAAACCAAGCTTGACGCCTTCAAGAACGCCTTTTGGTTTCACAATTGAGCCGCCATAGCTTTCCTGCCATTCCATGACGTAGTTGCCGTTCGCTGCCAGCCGTCTATCGACTTCGGGGATGAAGAATTCGGTGAATTCCTTTACCCAAAGTGCGCGCGCTGGGTAGCCGTCGATCACGACCGCCTTAATGGTCTCTGCCGAATACGATGGGATAGCCGTCAACGTTGCGAGAGCCGCGCCAAGCGCCAGTCGTTTTGTCCAATGTTTCATGTCTTTCCTCCCTTAGGTGTCGTTTTTCGTCTTTGTTGTGCGTTGGTTAGGCTTTGAGCCATTTTACGGTTAGGTCCGTTCCAGAATTCTCAAAGAGCTTTGCGATAGGGCAGAATTTTGCCGTCTCAACCCCAACGCGATCGAGATCTGCCTGTTCGGCGGGCCCATCCGATGTCACGCTTAAGCGGATCGCTTTGAAAGGAACTTCAACTTCTTCCATCAGCAAAACACCGCGTCGGTCAAAGTCGATTTCCATCTCGAAACTCAAGTTTCCGATGTCTACGCCCAGACTTTTGGCGCATTTGTTGCCGATGACATTCGTGCAACCGATCAGCGCTGAGAACGCTGTTTCTGTAGGGGCGAGGCCATCATTGGTGCCGCCCCGCTCGACGGGTTCGTCGATAATGCCCACGAGATCGCGCACGACCAGTTCGGAACGAGAATGGCTGGTGCTTTTACCGCCGAGTTTGATGGTCATGAGCGTCTTCTGTCGAATTGCCATTGTTCAGATCACCTCACAGATGTCGTCAAATTGGAACCGCGGAAGCCTTGGGAAAATCGCGCTTTCATCAGCGTATCCGATGTTGCAAAGAAAATTCGATTTCCATCCGTTGTCGGCGAAGAATTCTGCGTCAACTTCGGTGTTGGAAAAGCCAGACATCGCGCCCACATCGAGGCCCATCGCGCGGGCTGCGATCATGAAATAGGCGCCTTGAAGCGTGGAATTCCTAAAGCCGGTGTCGAATATATATTCGTCTTTGCCTTTAAAAAGCGGTTTGCGGTCATCGTGGGGGAACAGGAAATCGAGGCGCTGCCAGTATTCAGGATCCCACGCGATAATCGCGGTTACTGGCGCTCCCATCAATTTGGGCACGTTCTTTGGCTTCATCGATTTCGCCAGACGTTCTTTGCCCTCTTGCGAGCGCACAAAGATGAAACGGGCAGGGCAGCAATTCATGCTAGTCGGCCCATTGATCGTGATGTCGTAAATGGTGCGGAGCAACGCGTCTGAAACTGGCTGATCCGTCCACGCATAATGCGAACGTGCATCACGCAAAATTACATCGATTGCGTCGTCGTCCAAGCTGCGTTTGCGCAGTCTTAATGCACGCACAGCATCTTGAGCATGGGTTCGCAAGTCTTGGTTCATTCCGCTGCCTGCATTGCCGCTAGATCCGCCTCGTCGATAATTGGGTTGGAGCAAATACCAATGCCTTCAATTTCGATATCGACGATTTCGCCGGGCTTCAGCCACCTCGGCTCGGGCTTCTTTGCATGACCAACGCCCGGCGGCGTGCCAAGGGCGATCAGATCACCGGATTCCAGCGTTGTGTATTCAGAGATGATCGCGATTGCGCTCGCCGCCGACCAAATCATGTTGGCTGTGTTGGAGCTTTGCAAAACTTCATCGCCGACGCGACTTTCAATTTTCAAACCCTTGGCGCCTTCGGGGAGTTCATCGGGGGTCACAACAAACGGC
>CALLWO010000141.1 GCA_938016355.1 uncultured Boseongicola sp.
GGCGTTTATGCGGGCATTTGGCGGGTATTCAACGTGCCAATGCGGCCTTTGGTGGCCGATGTTTCATTGCGTGGCAACACCGGCTTCGCGCGCCCTTAGACTTTGATAGCGATACACCCGAAGACCGCAGCCGCCATGCCAAAGCCAATCCGGAAATAATGGATTGTGAGCCATTGGTTCAGCTTGGCCGCCCCCGTCGCTTCTTCCATCGTTCCGCTCGCAAATGCCGTGTTGGTTGGAACGAAATATGCGAAAGTCAGGATCGCGACGACCACGATGCAAAGCGTGCTCAGCATCCAATATTTCAGATCTGCGCCACCCCACGAAAGCCAGACAGATCCAATCAGACCGATCAGCGTCGGCATGAAGATCAACGGAATTGATCTGGATACGAACTGATTATTGGCCGCGAACCAATCAAGGAACTCTTTGGGCGCAAGGCTGCGCCAATACCCACCGAGTGTCACGCCGATGCTGAGCATGACGCCGGCAAACCCAGCAGCCCCGCAGATCGCAAGAATATTGAACGCCATTTTGATCATGATCCGGCCCCCGTATTTTTCGAACCGAACCACATCCGCCCGATCAGACCGTCGCCTTTGATGAAGTGGTGATAAAGCGCCGCCCCTGCGTGGAGGGCGAACAGGGCCAGCATCAACCTTGCGCCCAGACCGTGTGGGCCGCGTGGCAGGAATTCCGAGAAGTCGGGCAAAGGCCCGGCCTCGCCACCAAACAGAATGCTGCCCGCGCCTGAAGCGGCGACAATACCGATGCCGCTCGCCGCCATCCCCAAGATAACAACATAAAACAGCACGTGGATCGCCTTTGCCGTGAAGGTTTGCCAGGCGGGATCACCGGACACGGGTTTCGGCTTTTGGTCGACACGCCACCACCAGAACAGGCGCAGAAGCGTGAGGAGCAAGATCACGGCCCCAAGCGGGACGTGGAACATCAGAATGGCTTCTTTGGCCGCGCTATCCGTCATCGATGCGGCCCGAAATCCGGACCCAAGCATTGCAAGAATACAGATGGCGCTTAGCCAGTGGATGGTGACGGCCACGGTTCCGTACTGTGTTGGTGTGCTTTTCATGAGCTTGTCTCCTAGGTCTAACAGGCAGGGCTTACTGGCCGGTGAGTGCCGCGCGGTAGGCGATGTTGATCACATAGCCTTCGAGAAATTCGTCGCGTGACAGAAAGGCGTCGTCATTGGTGTCCGCACGACGAAAATCCCACACCATCGACTTGTTGTATTCTCGCTCTGTGATCTCGCTATCGCCGTCGTGATCCCAGATCGCAAAGATAATTTTTTGGGCTGTTTGATAGGCGCGTTGCTGGCCTTCGTCTTCGGCGATGAAGTCAAATCCAAAGTCCCATTCGGTGAACTCGCTCAGGTCAATTGACCCGCTTTCGTCGTAATCCATCGACACAAAGATATCCTGACCGAAGTTCACGAACTCGCCCATATCGGCGGCGTCGCTCGGATCGTCTTTGATGGAGCCATAGATCAGCTCTGCCAGTTCCCGCCCCGGTGTCGAGCCGTCTGATTGCGCGATTCCGGCAGCAGGAAGAGCCAGAAATAGCGCACATGTGGCTGTCAGAATTCTCATTTCAAAACCTCATTCGATTCGCATTGCATAGCAAGCTATATAATATTACATAGTTAGCTATGCAATGCTAAAAGGTACGCATGGAATTTGATCGCATGTCTTCAGCCGGATACCTTCTGAACTATTCGGCTCGCCTCTTTGCGGAGTTACTTCGCAATCGCATCGCACCGCTTGGGATTGTTCCCGGACAGTTTCCGGCGCTTCTGGCTTTGTGGGAAAAGGATGGCGTCACGCAAAAAGAGCTTCTGGCGACGCTCGACATTGAGCAGGCAACGCTTGCAAACACTCTGACGAGGATGGAACGGGACGGGCTGATAACCCGAAAAGAACATCCGGCAGACGCGCGCGCCCGGACAATCCATCTGACTGAACGGGGGCGTTTTATCCGGGACTCCGCCTATCAGGCCGCGACACAGATCAATCAGGAAGCGCTTGCCGGTCTGTCCGAAGCAGAAACGAAGGCGTTTTTGGATAGCCTGCGTCGGGTCATTGGCCGGATCAAAGAAGACGAAAAATCACTATAACCAAAACGCCTTCACCCCGCTGGCGTGCGACTTCCCCGGCGCCGGTTGAGACGCCTTACGCCTCCATCGCTTCGATCATATCCACACGCGTGGCGTGGCGGCCGCCTTCGAATTCGGACGTGAGGAATGCCTCAACAATTTCGAGCGCGAGGCCTTCGCCGATGACGCGCGCGCCAAGCGACAACATATTGGCGTTGTTGTGCGCGCGGATCATACGGGCAGAGAACGTGTCGCCACAGACGCCGCAGCGAATGCCTTTGATCTTGTTGGCGGCCATCATGATGCCCTGACCCGTGCCACACAGAATGATCCCGTACTGGCATTCACCCGAGGCGACGCGGCGGGCGGCTTCCTCGCCGTGCTTGGGGTAATTGGTGCTTTCCAGCGTCATTGGGCCGATGTCGATGGCCTCCCAACCGAGGGCGGAAATATGCGTCGCGATTTTTTGTCTGAGGTCGACAGCGCCGTGGTCACTGGACAGGACGATTTTGGTGTTTTGCGTCATTTGGGCGGGCTCCCGAAGTGTTGGTTTGGCGTGGCGCACTTAGTCGATGGTTTGGGGCCACTTTTTTCTGGTTTGCGGCGCAAGCACAAGGCCCGGAATGTGGTCGATTTTGGCTATGGGATCGAAACGGCACTGGCTCCGCGCGCGATATCTCACTAAGCCGGTGGCATGGCACTTTCTGCAAATATGCGCGGCGCAGCTTTGATGACCGGCTCGATGGTGGCGTTCACTGTCAACGACGCCTTCATGAAGCTCTTGGGCGAGACGCTGCCATACTTCCAGCTGTTGTTCCTGCGCTCGCTGGGCACGGTGCTCATTCTGGCGTTGCTTGCCCATCGCGCAGGTGCGTTTCGCACGCGGATCAAGCGCAAAGACCGCTGGCTGGTGGCGATGCGCTCGGTTGGAGAGATCGGCGCGGCCTATTTCTTCATCACGGCGCTTTTCAACATGCCGCTGGCCAACGTCACGGCGATCATTCAGGCATTGCCGCTGACGGTGACGCTTGGGGCGGCGCTTGTTTTGAAGGAGCCCGTGGGATGGCGGCGGTTTGCGGCGATCTTTGTCGGGTTTCTGGGCGTGATGTTGATTGTACGGCCGGGCGGGGAGGGGTTTTCGATCTATTCGCTTTATGTGTTGGCGGCTGTCCTGTGCGTGACAGTGCGCGATTTGGCGGCGCGCAGATTGAGCGCAGAGATCCCGTCTTTGCTGGTGGCGGCGATCACGGCGTTTGCGGTTTTGGCATTTGCGAGCACGGGCGCGGTCTTCATCGAATGGACGCCCATGCAGCCGCGTGATTTCGGGCTTTTGAGCGGAGCGATTGTGGCGATCATCGGCGGCTACCTTTTCTCCGTCATGGCGATGCGGGTCGGAGAGATCGGCGTGGTCGCGCCGTTCCGTTACACGAGCCTTTTGGCTGCGCTCGTGTTAGGCTTTTTCATCTTTGGCCACTGGCCCGACAGATTGACGCAAATCGGGGCAATCATCGTTGTTGCAACAGGGCTTTTCACGCTTTGGCGCGAGCACCAATCCACGCGGAAGGCCGCGGTTGGAAAAAGAGTGCCGAAAGCGTCCCCGGGCGCTGTTGACAGCCCATCCGACTCTGTCTAAAAGGCGCCCACTTGGCCTCTCGGGTTGATCGCTCGGAATGGCTCTAACAGATGTAAGTGGTCACGATCCGGACCTGATGGTCCCGATCCTCTGGATACCCACCGCGTGCCCCCGACAATTGGGAGCGCTGCGGTTTCATGTGTTGTCGTGGACGCACGGCGATGCAACGACGAACCGGGGCGCGCGCGCCTCACCTATTCATGATCCGCGATACGCGCGGGTTGAAACTGACAAGTGTTGCAACACGGGGAAGACGAGCCCAATGCCAACGATCCAACAGCTGATCCGGAAACCCCGGCAGCCAAAAGTAAAACGCTCGAAGTCGCTTCATCTTGAGGGTTGCCCTCAAAAACGTGGCGTCTGCACACGCGTTTATACAACGACACCGAAGAAGCCGAACTCGGCCATGCGGAAGGTTGCCAAAGTGCGCCTGACAAACGGTTTCGAGGTCATCAGCTACATCCCGGGTGAAAGCCACAACCTTCAGGAGCACTCTGTGGTTCTGATCCGTGGCGGCCGGGTAAAAGACCTTCCGGGTGTGCGTTACCACATTCTGCGCGGTGTTCTGGATACCCAGGGCGTCAAAGACCGTAAGCAGCGTCGTTCGAAATACGGCGCCAAGCGTCCGAAGTAAGAGGAATCTGAGATGTCTCGTCGTCACGCC
>CALLWO010000142.1 GCA_938016355.1 uncultured Boseongicola sp.
GGACCGGGGCACACTGAAATACGGGACGCTGGACGGGGATCGGTTTGTGCCGATGCGGGAAGCTGCGCATTGTTTCACCAACAGGCAGGCATTGCCGCCCGTGGTGAAGCCAAATGGTGCGGTTTATGTGTTCGGGCGCGATTGGTTTCTGGCCAATGAAGGCTTTGTGACGGAGCGGATTGCGGCTGTGTCGATGCCAAGCACGCGGTCGTTCGATATTGATACAGAAGATGATTTCGCGCGCGCGGAAGCTTTGTTGAGCGGGCCCGGAGGGGGCTAGTTCGCCTCGTAGTCTCGCGCGCTTGGGTCGACCAGCATGGCAGCAATCCAGCCAGCGACAAAGCCGCCGAGGTGGGCTTCCCATGCCAAGAGCCGATCCATCGCGAAATAGAGGACGATGTTTAGGACGATGAGAAAGCCGATCACACGCACGACCGGCCAGAGGCGTTCGCGCAACGTGAAACGGTCGATGTAATCCCACGCCAAAAGCGCCCCGGCAAGGCCGAAGAGCGCGCCGGACGCCCCGACCATGGGGCGGAAAGTGTCTGTGAAGGCGGCAAAGCCTGCGGCGCCGCCGAGGATTGAGGCGACGAATACGATCAGAAATTTAGCCGTACCAACACGGTCAATGACAGCGGGGCCAAGGGAGCCAAGCGTGATCATGTTGACCAAAAGGTGGACCAGCCCGCTGTGAAGGAACCCATAGGTGAGAAACATTAGTATGGGTTGGTAGCTGTAATTGGGCCGCCAATTGCCGAGAAGTCCGGGCCAGAAGCCTGCGTTTTCGTAGACCGTTGAGCGGAACCTTGGCACGCCAAAGACGCCAGCGTCGCCAAGTTGCAGGATCAGCTCGATCAGAATGTATGCGGCGATGATGACCAGTAGAACGGGACGCCGGAAGGCGTCAGGCAAGCGCAGGCTTTGACCAATCTGGGTCATTGTGGCTCACAACTTAGCTGAAGTGTGGCTTGGAACCACATCAGAACCCGAAGGAGAAATCCCGATCAACCGTGAAGAAAATCGTGTTCGAATTTCGGTCGGATCCGCCGTCGTCTTCGATCCGGATGACTTCGACTCCGGCGCGCATGCCCCAGTCCGCTGTCAGATCACGGCGATAGGCAACACTTGCCGACGTTCTGGTGTCGCCATCGCTGGCACCGAAGGCGCTGGACGCGCCATAGCTGAAGCCCGCGTCCCATGACGATACCGAGTTGATCTCTTGCTCGTAGTTGAGCCGGATCGATGTATTGAGAAGAGCGTCGCCATCACGCGTCGACGGGCTTTGGACGATATCGGCTTTGAGCCGCGCATCAGCAAGCTCGCGCTCGTAGGTGACGCGCGTGGTCAATTCCATGTCTTCGTCTTCCTGATCGGCAATACCAAGAGACAATGTCAGGCCACCATTGGGAAGATCATAGGTCCTGTTCACGCTTGCCGTTGTCCGGCGTCCGCTTTCATCGACGCGGCTAGAAAGCGACAGGCCAATGGATCCGTCCGGGCGATCCTGCGTTGCATCGAAGGTGAGGCCAATGCCGTCGTCTTCGTCAACGACGCTTCCCAGTTCGCGGGTTTCGGATTTATCAAATCTGATGTCGGAGCTGAACGATAGCCCGCTGCCGAGCTCGCCGGATACACCGGCTCCGAAATACGTGTTCTCACGATTGGACGTAACTGCACCGAAATCATCACGCCGCGACACGCCGGCGAGAATTTTTCCGTCGAGAGCCGGGTTTATCCGGAGCCGCGCGGTTGCATCGAGCGACTGGCTGTCGCGGTCAAACAGGTCGGGGTCTGTTGTGCCATCGTAATCGGTTGAAGATGTACTCGCGCTCAGCGTGAAGCCAAGGGGCGCCTGAATTCCCGTTTCCAGCGTCAGGCGCATCGACGTCGTGCGGCGTTCGCCACCGTCGATGATCAAGGCGTCAGGATCAAAAGCACCATCGACAAAGAAGCCAAACACGTCGTCCTGGAGTTGGCTTTCGGAAAGATTGGCGCTGAAGGAAAGGGCAGAATTCGCGCCCTGGCGACCATAGTTCAGACCGAGGCGATAGAAGTCGGCAGACAGCGTGTCGTCGGCCGTCGTGTCGGAGCCAAAGGCGCCTTCGATTTGTGTATTCGCGGTAAACCGAAGCTGTTGGGTTCTGGTTTCCGAGCCAAGGCTCAAACCCAAACCGGTCACGCTTCTGATTTCCGTCTCTTCACCACCGACGAGGAGGTCGGGGTTATCGCTTAGCTCAAGGCCTTGCGAAAAGGTCAGCACACCGCGAATGCCCCCGCCATCCTGAGAGAAGGCGGGGGACAAGCCGATAGCTGTCAACGATAGGGTCGCTAAGGTCAGACGTCCCGGTCGTGGTATGGTCATGCTTACTACTCGAAGAGGCGGCGTTCGGGTACGATAATAACATCGCCGTCAGCTAACACAACATCTTGTGTCACTGCACCTTCCGCAATTGACTTATAGTTGATGCGTGAAACCGATTGTTTGCCGGTGCGCGGGTCCGTACGGCGCAAAAGGATGCGCTTTGTGGCCGCAAATTTTGTGAAACCACCGGTGCTCGCCAGCGCCTGCAACACGGTTGTTCCGCGTGAAAGGCTCTTTTCGCCCGGAGATGAGATCTCGCCAAGCATGTAAACGTCGATCGTGCGACCGCTTGAGCCACCACTCGAGGTGGTGCGTGGGCGCAAGGACGAAACGGTCACGAAGACCGTTGGTGGCGACGCGAAGTTGGATGCGATGCCTGAAGCAATTGCGCCCTGAACGTCACCTGGAGTTCGACCGCCAGCGCGCACGCTGCCTGCGAATGGAAAGGTGATCGACCCGTTTGGCAGAACGAGTACAGATCGGTTCAAAGACGGATCTTCCAATACTTCAATCTGGAGCGTGTCGCCCGATTGAATTTGATATTGGCTTTGTGCGTATGCAACCGATGCGGCAAAAAACGCCACGATTGCGAAAAACAGAGATTTCATTTCTACACCCCCACAAGAACAATCCCGAAAGTATGGGACGGGGCCACCCATGTTGAAAGTGGCAAATTTGCAATTGCGTCACCTTGTAAACGACTGTGTTCACAGGGAGACAGACGAATTTCTACTCAGTTCCGGCCTCGCCAGACAGCCGTTCAAGTTCGGCCTTTGTGATTTCGATTTGTGGTCGCGGGTCGTTTTCGCCCGCGAGTTCCAGAACGCGCTCGAATTGGCGTACTGCGTCTTCTTTGCGATCAAGCGCGGCATAGGCTGACCCGAGGTGAAATTGCACGATCGGATCGGTGGCCAATGCGCTTGCTGCAGGTTCCAGATAGGTGACGGCTTCTTCGGCCTCGCCACGGCGGAACAAGATCCATCCGTAAGTATCCTGGAACGGGCCAATTTCGGTCCCACGCAGTCGGCGCGCGATGATGAAGGCACGTTCAAGGCTGGCTTCGTCATCCTTGTAAGTTGCCAAAAGGCTGGCAAGGTTATTGGCGACGACCAGAGAGTTGGAATTGTCCGCATAAAGCGCTTCGTAAATCTCGATCGCACCGTCGATATCGTTAGCTTGCTCAAGGAAAGACGCTTTTGCCCAAAGGATATTGGGAGCATCGGGGTTTTTGCCGAGCGCTTCGTCAACGGTGGCCTGTGCCACATCACGCCGCCCTTGCGAGCTTTGAACGCGGACCAGTTGAATCCAGGCCTGCTCAAAGGCGGGTTCGGCATCGACGATGCTGCGGAGCGTATTTTCAGCGCTTTCAAAATCCTGAAGCGCCAGTTGTGTGTTGCCCAGGACCATTTGCGCCCGCAAATTTCCGGGGTTCGCTTCAGCAATTTCATTGGCAAGTTCGAGCGCGCGGGCCCCGTCACCTTCTTGCAGTTTGGCGGCTAACAGCGAGAGGCGTGCGCCGGTGGTCGCATCGGCCTGATTGGCGAGTTGTTCGAGAGTGGCGAGCGCCTGTGCTCGGCCTTCCTGGCGTGACAGAATTTGCAGTCTCAGGCGATCGGCAAGGCGCGTGGCATCGGTGTTGTCCTGGCGGCGAAGTGTGTTTTCGACCTGACTTGCCCGGGGATAGTCTTCGGATTGAAGATAAACGGACCCAAGAACGTCCAACAATTGAAGATTGTCTGGATTTGCACGCAAGGCGTTGATCAAGACGTCTTCGGCCGGGCGCCAGCGATCATCTTCGATCAGGAGCCGCGCGAACCGCAGGCTTTCGGCGGGCGCATATTTGGAAGCTTCGGCGGCCAAAGCCAGCAAGTCTTGCGCCAGTTCAAATTCGCCCGCGCGTTGGTGAGCCTCGGCCATGAGCGTCATAGCTTCGGAATCCTGTGGCTCTTGATCGAGGACCAGGCGTAGTGAATTGATCGCCTCGTCGGTTTGGTCGTCTTCGATCTGCCAGCCGGCCGACATTTTCAAAGCGTCGATTTGCGTGGGATCATCCGCCAGCACCTCTTCGATCAAAGTGCGCGATCCGACTTCGTTGCTGTCGGCTTCGAGCATTTTTGCCAAGGTGATCTTGAATCGGTTCGTCGCATCGGATGGCTCGGAAGTATCGACAACGCTTTGCATTTCTTCGATTGCGTCGTCGCGCTGACCTTCATCAAAGAGGATACCCGCGCGCAGGCCGCGAAGGATGCGCGCATCTTCGTATTGTGGAATTGCGGCTGCGATTTCTTCGAGGGCTGCTTCGTTTCCGCGCAACTCGCGCAGGAAAGCGATCAGGCCAACATGGATTTCAATTGCGTCGTCAGAGGCAGCAATTTCGTCGCGCAAGAATGCTTCGGCATCTTCGGTGCGGCCAACCGAGGACAGCAGGCGCACCAGCGTCGCTTTGATCTGATTATCGTCGGGAAACTGCGCGGACATGTTGCGGAAGTGGGCCTCGAGCGAGTCGACATCACGAGCCTCTGACAGAACGGAGGTTTTCAGATCATAATAGAGGCGATTGTTCGGTTCCAATTCCGAGAGCTTGTCGAGCTGTTCAATCGCGAGGTCTGAATCGCCACCCTTTACATAGCCTTCGACAAGAATGCGGCGAAGGTTTTCATCATCCGGATTGGTTTGAACGAGCGTTTCGGCTTCGGTTGTGAGTTGCGCAACCGCGTCGACGTCGTTGTCAATTATAGCCTGACGGAAACGCATGATGAGGTTGATCACATCTGCGCCTTCGACATCGGCGCTGGCCTCCCGAAGGGCATCAGAGTGGCGGACCGCTTCGCTCCAGTTTTGCGAAGATATCGCAAGCTTGGTGAGTTCTACCCGCGATTCAAAGTCGTTTGGGTTGTCTTCGACGAGGCGCAGGAAGTTTGAATAGGCTTCTGAAAGGTTGCCGCGGTCGAGCGCTGCGCGTGCATATGCCAGTCTCGCACCTTTGTGGAATTCATCCAGCGACAGGACGTTTCGAAATTCAACGATCGCCCGTTCGACATCGCCGCTTTCGAGAAGCTCGACACCGCTTTGGAAATGGGCCTCCGCGCGTTCTTCCGCGCTGTCACATGCGACCAGGGCCAGCAGCGACACAGCAAGAACACCAGATTTTATCATTGGGGAAATAGGCATTATGAAAACTCCGTCGGGGGACCGCGCCGACATACTAGCAAACACTTGAGAGGCCAACCAGTTCGGTCGGCCCCAGAGACACAAATGTGATTTATCAGTAACCGGTGCCGCGAATGACAACCGCGACCGTTTTGAAGAGGATTTTGACATCCGTCCAAAACGAGAGCGTGGTGTCGTAGAGGTCATCGTACTTTGCGCGTTCCGCAAATTCGCCCTCGTTACGCTTGGAGACCTGCCAGTTTCCAGTCACACCGGGGCGCAGGCTGTAGTAAGCGCGGCCCGGATAGAGCGACTGCTGCGAAGGAAGCATAGGACGTGGGCCGACGAGTGACATGTCGCCGGTCAAAACATTGAACAGCTGCGGAATTTCATCGAGCGATGTGCGGCGCAGGGCGCGGCCAATCCGTGTGCAGCGCGGGTCGAATTCGAGCTTTTGCTTGGTGTTCCACTCGCGACGTGCGGCGTCGTCTTTGGCGAGATACTCTTCCAGAAGCTCTTCGGCATTGGGCACCATCGTGCGCAATTTCCACATGTTAAAGCGGCGACCGTCTTTGCCGACGCGCTCTTGGCGGAAAAAAGGGCTGTGACCGTCGGCAGCGATCAAGGCTGCCATGATGGCGATGAAGGGGGCAATGATTGGAAGGGACAGGACGACCAAAAAAAGATCCAGGCCGCGTTTTAACGCAAGCCGGTACGGGCCGTTCCGCTTTGATCTCGCGACAGCCGCAATGGCATCGATATTCGCAGGAATGGGATCAGCAACATTCGTTACATGCACAGTCATACTTTTTAACCGAAGCACCTTCGGCCCCCTGAAACTCAAACAAAACCCGAAACAAACACTTCCAGCAGCAGACGCCGGCGATTCAAGCTACAGACTAGATAACCCAAAGCGCGCGGTGATTAAAGTTTTTCGCGTATTTTTAGATGTTTTTCTGAGAATTATTTGTGCGTTTTGGGCGGATCTACGCGGACTTGCCTGATTTACAGCCACTTATTGCCCAGAAATCGTCACAATCTGTTTTGGGGCTTGTTAAGGGATGGATCGGTCGATCTGTGCCAGATTGTCAACGATTGCACGGAATCTGCACATACTGTTCACGAAACAACGACGATTGGTTAACGATTTCAGGGAAAACATAGCGTATGATTCGAACGCTCTTGCCAAACGCATCAACATTGCAGAAATGCCCCACTAGAGACATGTTGTGGCCGCTAAGCTTGGGTTTAACGCTTTTTAAAGCCATAAGCACGTCTCGGTAAACAGGTATTGCGAAAAGATGACGAGTAACGATCTTTATATCGAGTATTTCGGCTTCACAGAGAGGCCGTTTACGCTGCTTCCCGACCCGGATTTTCTATTCTGGTCGCGGTCGCACAGACGCGCGTTTTCGGTTTTGGAATTCGGCGTTATCACACGGGCCCCGATCACGGTGGTAACGGGTGAAGTCGGTGCCGGGAAAACCACCCTTATCCAAAAGCTGCTCCAGTCCATGGACGACGACGTCACGCTTGGGTTGATTTCGAACGCTCAAGGCGGGCGTGGCGAGTTGCTGCAATGGGTGCTGAACTCGCTTTCCATCCAAACCGATTTCAACGGGTCTTACGTGCAAATGTTCCAGCAATTGCAGGACTTTGTGATCGAAGAATACGCGAGCGGACGGCGGGTTATCCTGTTGATCGACGAAGCGCAGAACCTGAGCATTGAGGGCCTGGAAGAGCTTCGGATGCTGACCAATATCAACTCGAACAAAGATGAATTGCTGCAGTTGATTCTTGTTGGCCAGCCCGAGCTGCGCCAGATGATTATGCGACCCGAATTGCGCCAGTTCGCACAACGCGT
>CALLWO010000143.1 GCA_938016355.1 uncultured Boseongicola sp.
GCAGAACCCCATTCTGGCCGAACTCTTGGTGACACTCGCCCGCTTCAACGCGACACAGCTGTCGGGGATGCATCAGGCGTTGGTACACGAACAAGAACGCTCTGGCGCGGCTTGGGCGTTAGAGTGGATGATCCTGCCGCAAATGGCGCAAGCCACGGGGCGCGGATTGGGTGCGGCAGGTGATCTTACAAAGGCCATCACGCGGATGGGACAGGCCTGACCTAAGCGCTGACGTGCCGCAGACCCAGAATGTCGCGCGCTTGCTGCCAAGTCGCGACGGGGCGTTCGTATTTCTCGCATAATTCGGCGGCGCGTTTGACGAGGGCGGCATTGGACGGGGCCAGCGTTTCGCGATCCAGACGCATGTTGTCTTCGAGGCCTGTGCGGGTGTGACCCCCCGCGGCAATGGCCCATTCGTTCACGACGATCTGGCCCGGCCCGACGCCTGCGGCGCACCATTCAGCCTCCGGCGCGCGGGTTTTCATGGTCTCGACATAGAAATCGAACACAGCGCGGTCGACCGGCATCGCGTTCTTCACGCCCATCACGAACTGGACATAGAGCTTGCCATACAACCGCCCTTCGCCGTGCATGCGGATGGCCTGAAGGATGTGGCTGAGGTCAAAGGCTTCGACCTCGGGCGTGACCTGATATTTCTGCATTTCGCTCGACAACCATGCGACAAGATCGGGGCTGTTTTCGTAAACCCGCGTCGGGAAGTTGTTCGACCCCACCGAAAGCGACGCCATATCGGGTGACAGCGGGAGCATGCCGCCGCGCTCGGCGCCTGCACCAGAGCGGCCCCCGGTTGAAAGCTGGACGATCATGCCCGGGCAATGGGTTTCGATCCCCTCTTTGAGGGCGGCGAATTTCTCAGGGTCCGAAGACGTGCTTTCGTCGTCGTTGCGCACATGGCAATGGGCGATGGACGCGCCCGCTTCGAACGCCTCATGCGTGCTTTCGATCTGTTCAGCGACGGTGATTGGAACGGCTGGATTGTTGGCCTTTTTGGGGACCGAACCGGTGATGGCGACGCAGATAATGCAGGGTTTGGTCATGTCGGGGCCTTACACGTCGAAGAAAATGGTTTCGCCTTCACCCTGAAGCCGGATGTTGAAGCGATAGCTGTTTTTGCCTTGGGATTTTGCGATGAGGGTGGGGAGGCGGACCTTGTGTTCCAACGCGCTGAGCACGGGATCCTCGGCGTTCGCGTCTTCCTCGTCATCAAAGTAGATCCGTGTTTGCAAGCCGACATTAATGCCGCGCGCGACGATCCAGACCGAAATGTGGGGCGCCTGAAGGCGACCATCGTGGAACGGCACGCGCCCGGGTTTGACGGTGTCAAAGTAGAATTCGCCGGTGTCCATGTGGCTTGCCGCGCGGCCCCAGCCGGTGAAGTTCGGATCGGCGTCGCCGCGGGTTTCGCCCGGGGAAGGGAACAAACCGGCGGCGTCGGCCTGCCAGATCTCAACCATTGCATCGCGCAAAGGTGTTCCGGTGCCGTCATAGACGATGCCGCGAATTTCAATCTCGGTCCCCTGAACCGGGCCGGTTTTCATGCGCGCGCCAAGGTCTTCGGCCCAAACCTTGCCGATGCCCGAAAAGTTGGGCGTGCAGCCAATGTGGACGTATGGCCCGGCGGTTTGCGAGGGGCTTTCTTTGAATTTTGGTGCCTTGTGATCCATGTCAGAGCCCCTCCCACCGGTTTTCAAAGAAGGTCTGACGCTGCCCGCGCAGGACCAGATCAAAGGTGTAAACGCGGGCGTCCATCGGCAGGGCCTGAGACATATCGAGCGTGGCAACAAGCGAGTTGATCGCCTCTTTGCTGTCGATTGTATCGACGATCGGGCATTGCCAGATCATCGGGTCGCCGTCGAAATACATCTGTGTGATGAGGCGTTGTGCAAAGGCGTGGCCAAAGAGCGAAAAGTGGATATGCGCGGGGCGCCAGTCGTTCATTCCATTGGGCCAGGGGTAGGGGCCGGGTTGCACGGTGCGAAATTCATAGCCGCCGTTTTCATCCGTGATCGTGCGACCATATCCGCCGAAATTCGGATCAAGCGGGGCGAGGTAGCTTTCTTTCTTGTGGCGATAGCGCCCACCGGCGTTGGCTTGCCAGAATTCCAGCAAGGCGCCCGCAACGCCATTTCCGTGTTCATCCAGAACGCGGCCGCGCACGATAATCCGGGGGCCAAGCGCCATCTGACCGGGTTCGGCCCAGTTGATCACCAGATCGTTGTCGTTAGGCCCGATCATCTCGTGGCCAAACACCGGGCCGGTGTTTTCACCGATAGAGGTCGGAAAGGCGATCATTGCGCGCTCGGGCGACCGGACGACGGAGGTTTTGTAAGACGGGGTCAGGGCCTTTGGGTGGCGCGCGCGGTCGCGCACCATATAGCCCGGCGGATTGGGTGATTTTGTCATGTCGTCCCCTTCTCCATCTCGTCAAAGGTCTGTTTGGCCAGCTTAATCGCGTGATTGGCGCGCGGGACACCGGCATAGATCGCGACGTGTTGGAATGCTTCCATGACGTCCTGTTTACTGGCCCCGGTGTTGGCTGTCGCGCGAATATGCATCGGGATTTCTTCAAAGTTCCCTAGTGCGGCAAGGAGAGCAAGGGTCAGCATCGAGCGTTCGCGCGGCGGGATCGCGTCGCTGGCCCAGACATTGCCCCATGCGGCCTCGGTGATGAGGGTCTGGAACGGCTGATCCAGCGCGGTTTTCGCGGCTTCCGCGCGGTCGACATGGGCGTCGCCCAACACGGCGCGCCGGGTTTTCATGCCGCTTTCGTGACGGTCAGGCACGGTGGAACTCCTTGAAGGATTGATGAGATAGCGGGCGCTTCAATAGGGCAGCCCGACGTAATTCTGGGCCAGAACGGCCTGTGCGCTGGTGTTGTCGCGCAAAAACGCAACCTCGGCTTGCTGCATGCGAATGTCGAAGGCGCTCTGGTCGGGAAAGCGATGCAAAAGGCTGGTCATCCACCAGCTGAACCGCTCAGCTTTCCAGACCCGCGCGAGTGCTTTTTCGGAGTACCGTTCGATGCATTCGCTGTCGTTGGCTGTGTAAAACTGGATGAGGGCCTGCGACAGATAATGGACATCGCTGGCGGCTGTGTTCAGGCCCTTGGCCCCGGTGGGCGGCACAATGTGGGCGGCGTCCCCGCAGAGGAACAACCGCCCCCAGCGCATAGGTTCACTGACGAAAGACCGCAGCGGCGCGATGGATTTTTCGATGGACGGCCCAGTAACGAGATTGGTGGCGTGTTCTTCGGGGATGCGGCGTTTCAGAGCCTCCCAAAACGCATCGTCGCTCCAGTTGTCGGGGCTGTCGGTGATCTCGCACTGGACATAGTAGCGGCTGAGATTTTCGTTGCGCATGGAGCAAAGCGCGAAGCCAACATCCGAGCTTGCATAGATCAGTTCGTCATGAACGGGCGGCGTTTCGGACAAAATGCCGAGCCAGCCGAAGGGATAGATTTTCTCGTACTCGCGGCGCACGTTCTCGGGGATCGTGGCGCGGCTGACGCCGTGAAATCCGTCGCATCCGGCCACATAGTCGCAATCAAGACGGTGTTCGGATCCGTCGACATGATAGGTCACGAACGGCGTGTTCGTGTCAGTGTCGTGGATCGCAACACCTTCGACATTGAAGGCGAAATTGCCGTTCATCGCCTCGCGCGCGTCATAAAGATCGCGGGTGACTTCGGTCTGACCATAGACGGTGACATGGGTGCCGGTATGCTCGGTGAAATCGACGCGGATCTGCTCGTCGCCATAGGAAATGACCGTGCCATCGTGGATGATGCCGTCGCGGTCCAGACGCGCGCCCGCCCCGGCGGCGCGCAATTGATCGACAAGCCCGACCTCAAGCACCCCGGCGCGGATGCGGCTGAGAACATAGTCTTTTGTTTTGCGTTCAAGAACGACGCTTTCGATGCCTGCGCGATGCAGCAATTGGCTGAGCAAAAGGCCCGATGGCCCGCCGCCGATGATTGCCACTTGCGTGCGCATTTGACCGTCCTCCTTCCTGCATATTGAATTTCAAAAAACTATAAGTAAAATGAGATTATTGCGCATTTGATTATCGAAAATGGAAACTATGATCGACCGGAGGATCAAGTTCAGACATATCCAGTGTTTCGTTGAGATTGCGCGGCTGCGCAGTTTCAAACAGGCCGCCGAGGCGCTGTTTCTGACCCAGCCTGCGATCTCGAAAACGTTGAAAGAGCTCGAAGACATCGTCGGCGAGGCGTTGCTTTTGCGCTCGCGCTCGGGCGTGGAGTTGACCAAATCGGGTGAGGTGTTTCTCCATTTCGCGCAGATGTCGCTGGCGAGTTTGCAGCAAGGGCTGGACCGGGTCGAACGCGAGGGGCGGGCGGAGAAAGAGCAATTGTCGATCGGCGCTTTGCCCAGTGTGACGGCGCGAATTTTGCCGCGTGCGGCGGCGAAGTTTTCTGAACTTGCGCCTGATGCGATGTTGCGGATTGTAGATGGTCCCTTGGGGTATTTGACCGACCGGCTGAAGCTTGGGGAACTCGATCTGGTGCTTGGGCGGCTTGGGACGTCGAGCGCGATGGACGGCGTTTCTTTCACCCAGCTTTACAATGAAGAGGTGGTTTTCGTGGTGCGCCCTGGCCATCCGCTGCTTGATGCGCCAAGCCTTGAACGGGTGCGTGACTGGCAGGTGATTTTCCCGCCTCACGGTTCGGCCATTCGCCCGCTTGTGGATCGGTTTCTGGTGTCGCAAGGGTTTGCTGATCTGCCAAACCGGTTAGAGACGGTCTCGGGGGCGTTCGGGAGAAACTACGTGCCGATGTCGGACGCCGTCTGGATCATTTCAGGCGGTGTGGTCGAACGCCAGATCGCGGACGGGACGTTGGTGCGCGTACCCATCGAGACGGATCTGACGCTTGGACCGGTGGGCTTCATGGCGCGCCCGGGTGAGGTGGCGACATCGACGCGCCAGATCTTTGAACTTGCGGTGCGCACGGCGATCCGT
Source organism: uncultured Boseongicola sp. (assembly GCA_938016355.1). GTDB lineage: Bacteria > Pseudomonadota > Alphaproteobacteria > Rhodobacterales > Rhodobacteraceae > CALLWO01. The sequence goes on from CALLWO010000143.1 coordinate 5,002, forward strand.
GATGCGGGGTTGGCGTAGAACTCCGCCAAATTAGTCCAGTAAAAACCCGATGTTACGCACGTAGTCGCCAAAATTTTGACGTTCGGGTTGGCTGTACTGGCGCACCTTGTCCTCGGACCATCCGTAAGAGGCGCTTGTGCCAAATGTTTCGGGGAAACGTTGCTGCTGATAGGGCTGGGCGGCCTCGCGGGCTGCATCATAGGTGTCGACCGTCTGGCGCAGATCGCGTTCCTGATATCGGTCGGTGTGGAACGTCGCGCCAAGAGGCAGGCGCATGGCAATCTGCGGCGCGGCAACTGGATAACCGACGGCCAGACCGGCGACGGGAAAGACGTGATCCGGCAGGTCCAACAGCTTTGAAACGGCGGCGGCTTCGTTGCGCACTGCGCTGATGGGGCAACAGCCAAGGCCCGTGGCTTCGGCGGCAGTGACAAAGGCGGCGAGCGCAATTCCGGCGTCGACGGCGGCGTTGAAGAACGCGTCCAGATGATCGTTGGCGAATGCGACGCCGTGCCAGTCGTGCAAGAGCCGCTGGCGTCGGTTGTTGCCACAAAAGACAAGGATCATCGGCGCGCCTGCGACCCATGCCTGACCGCCAACGAGCGCGGCGAGCTCCTGTCGTTTGGAAGAGTTGTTCAGCGCGATGATGTCGCGTTGTTGCAGATCGCTTTTCGTCGGGGCGGCAAGGGCGATGGCGCTGAGGGTTTCGAGGAGGTCCATTGGCACGGGACGATCCTGAAACGCACGAATCGACCCGCGCGCGACCATGGCGTGCAAAAGGTCGGCGTTTTCCAATTGTGGAACGTCGGCGGGCGCATCCGAGAAGCGGGCCGCGAGCAGGTCTTGCAATTTCGAGTGCGAGGATTGTGACATGGGGCTTCGCGTGCGCCTCTCTCATTCAGATAGTATTGCTTACGAAAAGATAAAGAATTTATCGCGTTTATTAAGCGGTGCTTTTGCTTAGAGTATGACACTGATCGGCCAGGCATTGGAATACGTGGCAGGGATGACGTCGGACATTTTGAAAGTGACGATTGCGCGTGGCGCGGGCGCAGGCGCGGCGACCACGCCCGAGACGTTCGAAGTGCCCGCGTATGAGAACCAGACGGTGCTCGACGTAGTCTCGTGGGTGCAACAGAATGCTGACCCGACGCTGAGTTATCGGTTCGCCTGTCGGGTCGGGATGTGCGGCAGTTGCGCGATGATGGTGAACGGTGTTCCTCGCTGGACGTGTCGGACGCATATCTCGAAAGTTCTGGATGGCAGTTCGGTCGAAATCGCACCTTTGCGCAATCTGCCAGTGATCAAAGATCTGGTCGTGGATATGGATCCGTTCTTTGACAAATGGGTTGCGGCGGAAGGTGTTCATCACAGCGCACTTACGCGGCATGATCCGATTGCGCCGATTGATGAAGACAGCGCCGCGCGGGTGGAGGCAAACGCGGGCATTGAGTGCATCAATTGTTCGGTGTGTTACGCGGCCTGCGATACGGTTGCGGGCAATGCGGATTATCTTGGACCGGCGGCGCTTCAGCGGGCGTGGACACTTTTGAATGACGCCAAGGACGAGGGACGCGCGGCGATTTTGGAGGCAGTTTCCGACAAAGGGGGCTGTCATAACTGCCACTCCATCGGGTCCTGCACGGCTTATTGCCCCAACGAACTTGATCCGATGTCGGCCATTGCCGGGCTGAAACGTGAGACGGCCAAATCCTTTTTCCGAAAGGCGCGGTGATGCTGACCTTGCGGCTTTATATGGTGCAACGCCTGAGCGCGCTTTTGATGGCGCCGCTGGTTCTGGGGCATCTGGCGGTGATGATCTATGCGATCCAGGGGGGGTTGAGCGCGGCGGAAATTCTGGGTCGGACCCAAGGGTCGGTGGCGTGGTTTCTGTTCTATGGCGTCTTCGTTTTGGCGGTGTCGGTGCATGGCGCGATTGGGCTGCGCACCGTCGTCCATGAGTGGGGCGGATTGAAGGGTGCGGGGTTGGAGGCGTTCATGTGGATCGTCGGAACGGGCTTATTTGCCTTGGGAGCACGCGCCGTCTGGGCCGTGACATTTGCTTGAGGCCGGTCGCGCGCGCGCATCCGCTTTGGGTGGCGTATATCGTGCACCGTCTGTCGGGTGTTGCCTTGGCGCTGTTCCTGCCGCTCCATTTCTGGGTGCTGGCGATGGCGGTGAGCGCGCCGCAAAAGCTCGACGGCTTTTTGCAGCTTACCGAGGCGGGCATTGTGAAGCTGGCAGAGTTCGGATTGGTGTTCCTTTTGGCGGTTCACATGTTCGGCGGATTGCGGTTGATGGCGATGGAATGGTTGCCGTGGACGCCGGGGCAAAAGACGCTGGCGGCGAGCGCGGCGGCGGTGTCTTTTCTGATCGCCTGTCTCTTTTTCATCAGGGCGATTTAGAATGCGGATCACGGATATAGAGCGCCACGACACGGATATCCTTATTCTCGGGACAGGCGGGGCAGGGCTGTTTGCGGCACTTCACGCGCAGCAATCCGCGCCCGAGGGCACCAAAATCACCATTGCGGTCAAAGGGTTGATCGGAAAATGCGGATGCACGCGGATGGTGCAGGGGGGCTATAACGTGGCGCTTGGCGGTGGCGATACCATCGAGCGGCATTTCATGGACACGATCAACGGCGGCAAGTGGTTGCCCAATCAGGACATGGCCTGGCGGCTGTGCGAACAGGCCGTTGTGCGCATTCGCGAGCTGGAAAACGAGATCGGTTGCTTCTTTGATCGCAACGCGGATGGTTCGCTTCATCAAAAGGCGTTTGCGGGGCAAACGGCCGACCGCACGGTTCACAAAGGTGATCTGACGGGCATCGAGATCATCAACCGGTTGATGGAAAAGGTTTTGGCGAGTGGCGTTGAGAAGCTTCAGGAGCATCGCGCCATTGGCCTGATCCCGACGAAGGACGGCAGCGCTTTGGCGGGCGTTCTGATGATCGACATGCGCACCGGCGGGTTTCGTTTCGTGCGGGCCAAGACCGTGCTGATGGCAACCGGCGGCGGGCCGACGATGTACAAGTACCACACGCCAAGCGGTGACAAGACGATGGATGGTCTTGCGATGGCATTGCGCGCAGGACTGGCGTTGCGCGACATGGAGATGGTGCAGTTTCACCCCACAGGGTTGTTGGCGGGCGCGCATACGCGCATGACCGGCACCGTTTTGGAAGAAGGCCTGCGCGGGGCCGGGGGCCAGCTGATCAACCACGCCGGGCAGCGGTTCATGTTCGAGTATGACGGCAAGGGGGAGCGCGCGACGCGTGATGTTGTGAGCCGCGGGATTTATGCGGAAATGCGCAAAAACAACAATCCCGAGCAGGAAGGCGTGTTTATCTCGATGGGGCATCTGGGCCCTGAAAATGTGCGACAGAAATTTAAGGGCATGGTGAAGCGGTGCGCAGACAGCGGGTTTGATCTGGCCGCTGGTCAGGTCGAGGTCGTGCCGACCGCGCATTATTTCATGGGCGGGGTGGTCGTCGATGTCGACACGCGCACGGCGATGGAAGGGCTTTACGTGGCCGGCGAAGACGCAGGCGGCGCGCATGGGTCGAACCGGCTGGGCGGCAACGGCGTTGCCAATTCGACCGTCTATGGTGGGATCGCGGGCGACACGATGGGCGCGGACATTCGCCAGATGACAGGCCTGCGCGAGCCGGACGAAACCGCGCTTGAGGCGGAACTGGCGCGTGCGATCCATCCGTTAAGACGCGCGCCTGATCTTGTTCTGCCGCTGCGCCAGAGGTTACAGAACGTGATGTGGGACGAGGTCGGCGTGATGCGGACCGAGGCCGGGTTGAAGCGCGGACGCGTGGGCATCAAAGAGGTGTCTGAAGCGTTGATGGATGTCGGTGTGGCCGCGGACAATCTGGCGTTTAATCTGACGTGGCACGACTGGCTGAACCTGCGTTCACTTTGTGATGTCTCGGACGTGATTGCGCAGGCGGGGCTTGCCCGCGAGAATTCGCGCGGCGCGCATTTCCGCGAGGATTTCCCCGACCCCGGCGCGATGGAAGACAGCGATTTCACTC
>CALLWO010000144.1 GCA_938016355.1 uncultured Boseongicola sp.
TTCTCCCAAAAGCTGCGACCAAAGAGCAGGAACGGCACACGTTGCATGCGACCGGTCTGGATCAACGTCAGCGTTTCAAAGAGCTCGTCTAGGGTTCCAAAACCACCGGGGAAGACTGCAATGGCGGACGCGCGCATCAGAAAATGCATTTTCCGGATCGCAAAATAGTGGAAATTGAATGCCAGATCCGGCGTCACATATTCATTTGGCGCCTGCTCGTGGGGCAGGACGATGTTCAATCCAATTGACACGCCACCGGCATCTTCAGCACCACGGTTGCCTGCCTCCATCACACCCGGTCCGCCGCCGGTGACAATAACATTCTCGCCTTTGTCTTCGGCCAATGAGCGTTTGGTAATGATCTCTGCGAACTTCCGCGCTTCCTCGTAAAACGCCGACAGTTCAGCCAGAGTTTCGGTGCGTGCATCCGCCTTCTTTGCAGGCTCGGGAATGCGCGCGCCGCCAAACAGGACAATCGTGGATTTGATGCCGTACTCGGTCATCAGCATCTCGGGTTTCAGCAATTCCAGCTGTAAACGGACGGGCCGCAACTCATCGCGGCACAAAAAGTCGGAATCATCAAAGGCCAGCTTATAGGACGGGGAGCGCGTTTGCGGTGTGTCCGGAACACCTTGAGTGGCTTCCATGTCTTGGTGCGCATCACGAAACGGTCGGTTGCGGTCGTCCTTCATTAAATCGGCTCCTTGTTACTTCGCCCAACTGCATGGCAGGAAGGGCGGACCTTGTCCAATCCAGAGTGAACACGCGCATGCAACCTCCAAACTCCGACGAAATCGCCGCGGCCGGTGATCGCATCAAACCATACGTTCATCGCACGCCCGTTATAGAAAGCCATGCGTTGATCGAAGGACGGACAATAGAACTCAAGTTAGAGAACACACAGCTCACCGGCAGTTTCAAAGTGCGCGGGGCGTTTAACACGCTTCTGTCCTCGGACGTGCCGGACGCAGGCGTTGTTGCCGCGTCCGGCGGCAATCACGGGGCGGCCGTTGCCTATGCCGCGCGGGTCTTGGGTCATAAGGCGACGATCTATGTGCCGGAGATGGCCGGCGCGTCAAAGATTAATCTGATCCGCGAGACCGGCGCCGACTTGCACGTTGTACCGGGGCAGTATTCTGACGCGCTGGCAAAAGCGCAGGCGTTCGAGGCCGACACGGGTGCGATGCAAATCCATGCCTATGACGCACCGGGGACATTGGCGGGGCAGGGCACGCTCATGCGGGAATGGGAAGCGCAATATTTGGCGTCGGATACCGTATTGATCGCCGTTGGCGGCGGCGGATTGATCGGTGGCGCGCTCTCTTGGCTCGAAGGACGACGCAATGTGGTTGCAGTCGAACCGATTCTTGCGCCCACGCTTCACGCAGCGCTGGAAGCAGGCGCGCCGGTCGACGTGGAGGTCGGCGGCTTTGCGGCCAACGCACTCGGTGCGCGTCGCATAGGAAGCCTTTGCTTCGACCTTGCGCAGAAAGAAGCGATTGAAATGGTTCTCGTTTCAGATGAGGCAATTGCGAATGCCCAGCAACTTCTGTGGAAGACGTGCCGACAATGGGTCGAACCGGCGGGCGCAGCCGGGCTCGCAGCGCTCATGTCGGGTGCCTATCAACCCGCGCGGTCCGAACGGGTGGCCGTGCTTGTCTGTGGCGCAAATCCAGCGCCCGGCCCCTTCGACTGATTGCCCTTTGGGCGAACCCGCGCTAAGTGGCGCGTTAACGGATGACCTAAGGGGAACACACATGTCAAATTCTCAGCTAGAAACCGCCATCGAAGCCGCTTGGGACGCCCGCGACCAGATCACGCCAGCGACGACCGGCGAAACCCGCGAGGCGATCGAAGACACGCTGAACGCTCTGGACAGTGGTAGCTTGCGCGTGGCCGAAAAGCAGGACGACGGCTCTTGGCATGTGAACCAATGGGCAAAGAAAGCCGTCCTTCTCGGATTTCGCCTCAAAGACATGGAACAACAGCCCGGAAGCGCGCAGGGCGGGTCTTGGTGGGATAAAGTCGACAGCAAGTGGAAAGACTGGGGCGACAACGAATGGGGTGCCGCAGGGTTCCGCGCCGTTCCAAACTGTATCGTCCGTAAATCCGCATTTATTGCGCCGGGCGTGGTGTTGATGCCATCTTTCGTGAACCTTGGCGCCTATGTCGACAGCGGCACAATGGTCGATACCTGGGCCACGGTCGGGTCGTGCGCTCAGATCGGCAAGAACGTGCATCTCTCCGGCGGTGTAGGCATTGGCGGTGTGCTTGAGCCGATGCAGGCCGGGCCGACGATTATCGAAGATAACTGCTTTATTGGGGCGCGTTCGGAAGTGGTCGAAGGGTGCATCGTGCGCGAGGGTTCCGTGCTTGGCATGGGCGTTTTCATCGGGCAATCCACGAAAATCGTCGATCGCGAAACTGGCGAAGTCATGTACGGTGAAGTTCCGCCCTATTCGGTCGTTGTGGCCGGGTCGATGCCGTCGAAAAACAACGTGAACCTTTACTGCGCGGTGATCGTTAAGCGCGTTGACGAGCGCACACGCTCGAAAACAGGAATCAACGAGTTGCTGCGCGACTGACCCTAAACGGCGACAATTTGACGAAAGTTGTCATTCGATTGTTCAAGTGTTTCCGCCCAAGATCCTCGGTTTCGGGCGGAAACCTGGCGATCCGTCATAAAAACAAGCTTGAAACGCAATAATGCCGACGCCTCATTTCGGCATCGTTTGTCCAAGATGCGTCGACGATCTGTTTCGTAATTTCAGACTACAAGCCATTGCTGCGCCCTCATTACACCATCGATGAGCGTTACTTTGGGTGCATGTTTACCAGTAAAGCGAACGTATTTCGCACCCGACAGTCGATCGCCGATTTGCAAGCATTTGCTGCTTCCGCGAGCCATGACACTTTATCGCGTATCGCCGTTGGGCGCCCGTCAACGGTGCCCCGGCGAGGCGCACGGTCTCTTGAATACATTGTGCAAAATGACGGCTGCCGTTTCCTGCTCCCGCAGGATGAAGACATGCAGTCCGCGCTGAAACTGGCGGCCGCACTACCCGATGACGATTTTCCGGCCTTTGTGCTTGCTACCGTGATCGCCCTGGCGGACGTATTGCAGCGCGACAGCGTGGATGATGATCTGTTTTGGAACTGGGACGCCTTCCACGCACATTACGGGCTTGTTGATGCGGATGCGCGCGCCGTGTTGATGAATGGCTTTCGGGTGATTGATCGCACAGGGCTAACCCGACTGGATCCGCCGCCCGATGCTGGCATGTGCTATACCCACTCCTTCGCGGATGTCACGCGTGCGCTTGAAGGATCGTCCTCCAACAGACTGGTTCAGGCAATCCACGAAGACATCTCGCCCGAGGACGCGGGCGATCTTTGGGAGAACGCCGACAAAGTGCTGCTTTCAACGGGGGAAACGATGGCGTTTCGCTATCTCGCAGAGCGCCCCAAAGGCATGGCCCCGCCAAACGCCGAAACCGTCGCACTTTTGCCCCCTCAGATGTGACGCTTGCACACAGGCAGGACCTCTGCCAGATGATGCGCATGGCCAAAGATGGAAAACCCAAGCGACCCCAGCAAGTCTATACGCTGTTGGTAGAGATCGGTCGAAAATCCGGTGACGGGCTGCCTGACAAAGCCACAGGCGGCGCGCTGCTTTGTTATGCAAGCGGCGTTGACGAGGCGGAGGCCGTCCGCGAAACCGTCGCCATTCTCAAGCAAGCCGATGTCGCTCCACTTGACGTGACCGGATATGGAACGCTCGAAGAGCGCGAAGCCGAAGGTCACGAGATCGGCGACGAAGACCGGGATCTGATGAAGCGTGCGTTGGATGAAAACTCGGTGATTGTCGCGCAGATGACGCCCTATTTTGAGGGTAAAAAATGACCGCTGTTTTTCTGGACCTCGACGGCACGCTTATGGAATCGCATTCCGGGATCCTGGCCTCGCTCACCCATGCATTCCGCGCCACTGGCTATGAAGAACTTGCAAAACAAGACCACACTTGGCTCATTGGTCCGCCGTTCGTGGAAAGCTTTGCCAAGCTGGGGATCACCGACGCCGACCCGGTGCTGGCCGCTTATCGCACGCATTATACCGACATCGGCATGTATGACGCCAAGGTGTATCCGGGTGTGATGGCTGCGCTTCAATCCATGAAGGATGACGGTCGTCGGCTTTATCTGATGACCGCAAAACCGCACGCCTATGCGCGCCAGATTACTGCGCATTTCGGTCTCGCCGATTTCATGGCCGCTGAATATGGCCCGGAACTTGACGGCACGTTCAATTGGAAAGGCGATTTGCTGGCCCATGCGCTGCAAGAAACCGGCGAAGACGTGTCTCGATCGGTCATGGTTGGGGATCGCCATCATGACATGGCAGCAGCAAAACAAGTTGGAATGCCAGCGATTGCGGCGAAATGGGGATACGGAAACGCCGAGGATTGGATCGGGGCTGCGGCAGAACTGAATTCGGCTGCAGAGCTTCCCGGCTGTGTTGGAAAGCTATTCGACTAGCCTGCCAACAACCGGGCCTCGAACCGTTTCAATGTTGGTCGTGCGGCCGGCCCATAGCCATCGCCGGTCAAGGTATCAAGCTCTGGGAAGATGTGGCGGATTTCGTCGACGGTTTCCTGCTCAAAGCAATGGGACGTTTGGGGTCCGGGCAAAAAGCTTTCGGTTTCCAGACCTTCGGACCACACCACTTGGTGTTCATCAAACAAGATATGAACGTATTCGACCTGCCCGCCTTCAAGCTGGCAGACATTGCGCCCGTCAATCAGATCCCGGGCAGCGATCAGAACTTCGCTTGAGCCGAACAACAACTCCGCATGCACATTACGCACAAGAATGCGATGCAGCGGCGACACCATAAGCGTTTGATGATCACCGAAGGTCCCGCGCGCAATACGAACCGGTGCCATCTTGCCTTCTGCCGGTAAAGCGCGCCGACCGATCCAGCGGATAGGTTGCAGGCCTTCGTCACGGGTCCAAACCCGGTGCCCGGGTTTTAGTCGTTCGACCGGAACGTCGCCGACATCGGTTCGGATCATTGTGCCGGAAACAAAACAGGGCACCGTATTTAACGTAACCGTGCCTGTGCCTGACTGGTTGGCGTTCCCTGTGCCGATCGCCGCGGTGTAGTCGAAGCTGAAATCGTCCAGACTGTCGATATTTGTGATCGTGACGGTGCCGTCGGCGTTCAGCGTGATCGTTTGGCCGTCGGGAAGCGTGACCGTGTCGCCAGCCTCGACTTCGACACCATTGATTTCGGTTATGAAAATGATGGTTTGACCCGGTCCGACATCGTTTGCGGTCAAATCGACTGTGATGGATTGGTTTGGAAAGATGTCATAGGCGTCGTCGTTTATCTCGACATTGCCGCC
>CALLWO010000145.1 GCA_938016355.1 uncultured Boseongicola sp.
ATGACCGGCGGATTGGTCGACACTGTGATCCATGCAAGCCCGATGGCTTTGCGCTCTGGCGTGGCAACCGGGCTTCAGGTCTCCCCGCTGACCGCTCACGCGCTTGCAGGCGCGCTGGATCGTCTGGTGGACCTGTTCCACGATCGGGACGTTTGGTCGACCTTGCAAAAGAACGCCATGCGTCAGGACGTCGGCTGGGCCGCCTCTGCCGCCGAATACGCGGCCCTTTATGGCGCATTAACGGACGGTTCATGATGTTTGAGGTTAGCGAAGGCCGCGCCGCGCCGCTTGGCGCGACGATTACGGGCGACGGCGTCAATTTCGCCGTCTTCTCGGATTCCGCGACCCAGATATTCGTCTGCCTGTTCGATGCCGATGGTCGCGAAACCCGCATCCCGCTGCCCGAACGCAAAGGCGGCGTCTGGCACGGCCATATCGCAGGCGTAAGCGCCGGACAGGCCTATGGCTTGCGCGCCGATGGCCCCTATCGACCCGACGAAGGCCACCGCTTCAACATCAACAAATTGCTTCTTGATCCCTACGCTCGCCGATTGACTGGTCATCCCGTCTGGCACGATGCCCTTTACGGCTATGATTCCAAGGCCGAGGCCAAGGATTTAAGTTTCGACACGCGCGACAGCGCCCCATGGATGCCACGCGCGATTGTAGAAGACTTTGCGCCGGACGAGGTCACGTCCCGGCTGGAAACGCCGCCGCGCGAGACGATCATCTATGAAGCGCATGTCAAAGGTCTGACTGCAGCGCATCCGAATATTGACGCGCCCGGCACCTATCTCGCCGCCGCCTCCGATCCCATTCTTGACCACCTCAACCGCCTGGGTGTCACTGCCATCGAGTTGCTTCCGGTGCATGCGTTCCTCAACGACCGCTTCCTCGTCGACAAAGGCCTCACGAACTACTGGGGCTATCAGTCGATTGGCTTTTTCGCCCCGGAACCACGCTACATGGGGCAGGGAGGGATTGCTGAATTTCGCGCGATGGTCGACCGCTTCCACAGCGCCGGGATCGAGGTAATCCTTGACGTGGTCTATAACCACACCGGAGAAGGCGACGAGCTTGGCCCAACCCTGATGTTCCGAGGCCTCGACAATGCAAATTACTACCGCCTCGAACGCGGCGGGCGGCGCTATATCAACGACACGGGCACCGGGAACACGCTCAATATGTCCCACCCGATGGTCCTGCGTCTTGTGATGGACAGCTTGCGGTATTGGGTCAATGTGATGGGCGTCGATGGCTTCCGCTTTGACCTTGCCGCCGTGCTTGGCCGAACATCCAGCGGCTTTTCACGTGGGGCCGGCTTCTTTGACGCGCTGCGACAAGACCCCGTTCTCTCTCAGGTCAAACTCATTGCAGAACCCTGGGATATTGGCCCCGGCGGATATCAGCTCGGCGGTTTCCCGTCGCCGTTTAAAGAATGGAACGATAAATTTCGCGACGGCGTGCGCCGCTATTGGCGCGGCGACCCCGGGCGCGTGGCCGATCTGGGCGAACGCCTGATGGGGTCCGCGCGCCAGTTCGATCACTCCGGACGCCCGGCGACCTCATCGGTCAACTTCATCACCGCCCATGACGGGATGACGCTGGAAGACACGGTGAGCTACGCGCGCAAGCACAACGAAGCCAACGGCGAGAATGGCAAAGACGGACATTCCGAGGATTTCTCCGATAATTTCGGTGCCGAAGGTCCAAGCGTCGACGCCGAAACACTCGAAGCCCGCGCGCGCCGCAAACGCGCCATGCTTGCAACTCTCCTGTTCTCCCAAGGTGTGCCTATGCTGCTGGCCGGAGACGAATTAGGCAATTCTCAGAACGGCAACAACAACGCCTATAATCAGGACAACGAAACCGCCTGGATCAATTGGGAAACTGCTGACGATGCGCTTATCAAATACACCGCGCAATTGATCGCCTTTCGCCGCGACCATCCGGTGCTGCGCCAGCGCATGTTCCTGCATTCCCGCGAGCGCATGATTGATGGCGTCGAAGACCTATTCTGGTGGCGCGAAGATGGGCGCGCGATGGAAACGCGCGACTGGCACGACCCGGCCCGGCGACTGATTGCCGTGGAAATGCGAACCGCCGCCCAGACCCCGGCATATGCCGCTTCCGAATACGCCGTTCTTCTTGTCTTTAACGCCGGTAAATCGACGCGATTTACGCTTCCGCCCGCGCCTATAGGGCAGCGTTGGTGCCACGAGATCGATACCAGTGATCCCGGCCATCAGAACCAAATACTGAATGGTCAAGATATTGAAATAGAAGAACAAAGCGTCTCAGCCATCGTGCTGGTCGCGGAAAATGAAAACTGATCGGAGGACGAAAATGGAACGCATAACCGTGAACACGACCCCAATCGACGGACAAAAGCCGGGCACATCAGGGCTGCGGAAGAAAACCGAAGTTTTCATGGGCAAGCATTACCTCGAGAATTTCATCTCTGCGATTTGGACCGGGATCGGCGGCGCGTCGGGCAAAACCTTCGTTCTGGGTGGCGACGGGCGCTATTTCAACGATCGTGCAGCACAGGTCATCTTGCGCATGGCCGCCGCCAGCGGCGCGGCCAAGGTGATTATCGGCCAAAACGCGGTGCTCTCGACACCGGCGGCGTCGAACCTGATCCGCAAGCGGGCAACTGACGGCGGCATCATCATGTCCGCGAGCCACAATCCAGGCGGGCGTGACGAAGATTTCGGTGTGAAATTCAACATGGCAAACGGCGGACCAGCGCCCGAAGACGTGACCAATCGGATGTACGAGGCCACGAAAACCATCACGCATTACGATATTTTGGAAGCTCAGGACATCGACCTTGCCACGCTCGGGACAACGCAGCTCGGCGATATGGAAATCGAAGTCGTCGATCCGGTCAGCGATTATGCCGAACTGATGGAAAGCCTGTTTGATTTTGACAAGCTGCGCGCCCTGTTCGCGAGCGGGTTCACCATGCGCTTTGATGCGATGCACGCGGTGACCGGCCCCTATGCGACTGAGATTTTCGAGCGTCGCCTCGGCGCACCTCAGGGCAGCGTTTTGAACGGAACACCGCTGCCAGACTTTGGCAAAGGCCACCCCGATCCGAACCCGATCTGGGCTAAACCGCTTGTCGACCTTGTCATGAGCGACGCCGCGCCTGATTTTGCAGCCGCGTCCGATGGGGATGGTGACCGCAATATGATCCTTGGTCGCGGCGTCTATGTGACACCGTCCGACAGCCTCGCGGTTTTGGCCGCCAACGCCCATCTTGCACCCGGCTATGCCTCGGGTCTTGCCGGTGTCGCCCGCTCGATGCCGACCTCTCAGGCGGTGGACCGCGTAGCAGAGGCGCTGGGGCTTGAATGCTTTGAAACGCCAACCGGCTGGAAATTCTTTGGCAATCTTCTCGACGCCGGGCGCGCGACCCTGTGCGGTGAGGAAAGTGCCGGAACCGGCAGCGATCACGTGCGCGAGAAAGACGGCGTGTGGGCCGTGCTTTTGTGGCTTAATATTCTGGCGGAAACCGGCGCGTCGGTGAAAGGTCTTTTGGCGGATCATTGGGCGAAATACGGGCGCAATTACTATTCGCGTCACGATTATGAGGCCGTCGATGCAACCGCCGCCAATGGCATGATCAACGCACTCCGCGCTGGTCTTCGCACCTTGCCGGGCCAGACGTTTGCCGCCGGTAAAGTCGCGATGGCCGATGAATTTGCCTATGATGATCCCATCGACGGGTCGCGGTCCGAAGGGCAGGGTATTCGCATCGGATTTGAAAACGGCAGCCGTATTGTGTTTCGCCTGTCCGGAACGGGAACCGTCGGGGCGACCTTGCGGGTTTATCTCGAAGCCTATGAAAACGACCCGTCCAAACTTGATGCAGATGCAGAAACCGCCTTGGCGGATGTCGTTGAAAGTGCAGAGCAAATTGCCGGTATCAAAGGCGCGACAGGGCGGGAGGCCCCGGACGTCAAAACCTGATTGACGTGTATATTGCGCCGCATTTTATGCGTCGCGGTGGGCCGCCGCCTTCGGCGCCGGCCCTTTTTTGAGTATTTCTGGAAAAATGAAGAGGGGCGGGGTCAATCACGATGATAGGGCGCGCCCGCGAGAATTGATGTGGCGCGGTAAAGCTGTTCGGTCAACATCACGCGGGCCAGCATATGCGGCCAGACCATTTTACCAAAGCTGAGGGATGTATCAGCCTTGGCGCGCAGGTCCGGGTCGATGCCATCAGCGCCCCCTATCACGAAAGCGACCTCGCTCCGGCCCTGATCGCGCCAGAGTGCAAGAAGATCGGCAAAAGCGCGCGAAGACATCACCTTGCCGCGCTCATCTAGCGTACAGAGCACCGCCGCGCTGCCGACGGCTTTTTCAAGCAGCACCGCTTCGGCAGGCATTCCGCCTTTCTTGGCTTCAACCTCGGATACGGTGACAGGTCCAAGCCCAAGCGCGCGCCCGCTGCGCTCGCATCTGGTGAGATAATCGGCGATCAAATCCGCTTCTGGCCCGGTACGTAATTTACCGACGACGGCGAGTTTGATCTTCATGGAAACGTCAGCCTCTTCAGGCCTTTGAGCTTTGCTCGGAACCCGGTGTCAGCCACATTTTTTCAAGCTGGTAAAACTCGCGCACTTCGGGTCGGAAGACATGCACAATCGCATCGCCCGCATCAATCAGCACCCAATCACCGGCGTCTTTGCCTTCGATCTTGCTGATCACGCCGAAATCCTGCTTCAGATTGTCGGTCAAATGCTGCGCAATCGCGGCCACCTGACGCGTTGAACGACCAGACGCGATCACCATGTAATCGGCGATCTCGGATTTCCCTCGAAGATCGATCTTCACGATCTCTTCGGCCTTGTCTTCTTCCAGAGATGTCAGAATGCGATCGAGCAAGCTTTCGCTTGTCAGTGGAACAGTGGTTTCGGTCATTGCGCGACCTTCACTGTCAGCGGCCGCATTTTTGGCCGCGTCGTGGACGTATGACAGGACATTGTCCTCCTTTGCTACACGCCATACCAAATTACGCCCGGCGCTGGGCCCTTCGAGAAATGTAACACCTGAGGGATGCGATTCCAAGAAGCGGGCTCAATAGTCCCGTTCGAAGAAAATGCCAATGCTTGTATCGCCGCTTGTGGCGGTTGAACCCTTGAGTGTGACAGACGGCGTCACATCAAGGTTCAAATTCAGCTCGGTATCGCCCGCGCCATTCACCGTGACGTCGGTATAGATGTTCTCGCCAAGATAGGCGCCCGCGCGAACCGCTGCATTGCCCTCTTCGTCCGTCGTCACATCGAAATCGGCAAGGCCGGCCCCCTGACGAATGTTGCCGACCACGCCTTCGCCGCCTCGCCCGGCAAGCGTGCGCACGGCAAGCGCAAGACGCGCGGCCTGAATCGGCGACAGGGTTTCAAGCCCACGGCGGAAGATCAGCCGTGCAAGTACTTCTTCTTCGGGCAATTCGGGTTCCGACGAAAACAGGATCTCGGGGTTCGTGGCCGGGCCAAGCACCTGAATGATCACCGTCACATCATCGGCCTGGGTGGCTGCGCGAATGCGAATGACAGGGATGAACGAGCCTTGCATCGTCACCGTCGCCTCTTCGATTTCCAAGCGCTGCCCCAAAAGATCAAGCCGACCCCGGATCAGGTTGAACGCGCCAATGGGCACCACGTCTTTGCTCGTGCCCGTGATCCTGAGCGCACCGCCAAATTCACTATCAAGCCCGCGTCCGCGCACAAAAACCTGATTTGGGGCAGAGACGCGAATGTCGAGCGGAAAAGCACGCCCGCCGCCGCCATTCCTCGATTCCGCCGCCTCCAAAAGCCCGGCCTTGCGACGGGTGCCCCGCACTGGGGGCGGCTCATTGATATGGATAACTTCGGGAATTTCCCCGGCGCCGCCAAGCCCGCTGGAGGGAATGCGGATATTGGTTTCCCCCAATTGCAGCTCGCCACCGATGCGCGCGCCACCGGTCAATGGCCCGGACATGGTGACTGTGCCGTTGACGGAGGTTTCATAAAGCTGCGGATCGCTCAGCGTGACATTGTTCAGCGCGATCCCAAGGTCACCGTTAAACGGCGCCGTCAAAGCAACGGGGCCCGATACCGCAATCCGTCCGCCTGTGCTCACGTCCGTTGTCACATCCAGATCGGCCCGCGCATTTGCGAGCCTTGTCGTGAGTTGGATGTTGTCGAGCGTGAAGCCAAGCCCCGGCGAAACAAACCGCGCCCCGCTTGATGAAATCACACCCGAAACACTGGAAAGCGCTGGCGTTCCCTGAACAGCAAGGTCGAAGGTCACACTGCCATCGACGGATTGTGGCTCGATGAACCGGTTGGCCAGCCCCAAAGGCGCCCCGCCGTCAATCGTTATATCGACGCTGGAGCCGTCCGGGGCCGCCGACCCGGAGACATTTGCCGTCGCGCCACCCGGGCCGTCGGCTTTCACATCCACAAGGAACCGCGTATCCGCGTCCTGCCCAACCGTCCCCACGACGGTGAGCGGGCCGGAAAATCCCGATACGAAAGGGCTGACATCGGCAAGGCGACCGGCCAGCGACATCTCGCTTCCGTCCGTGCCCAGCGATCCATTCGCCGCCAGATCGAGAAGCGTGGTCTTTAACGACAAGGTTGTGACGTCGATGGCGTCGCCGGTGCGCTCCGCGTCCAGTATTGCGCTCAAATCACCTGCAAGAAGTTGGTCAATCTCTGCCAATCCAACCGAAAGCCCCTGACCGCTCAGGTCCGCGTCTACATTGAACGCCGAAAGGTCGAGCGTCACATCGCCCGAAGCCGTCGCACTCAACGACCCGCCCAGATCGCGTTTGGCAAGCGTTGAGAACGCGCCAAGATCGGGGGTGTCGAGCTGCAATGTCCCGCCAATCGCGCGCGCCGGCCCAAGCGGATCAAGCGCGACACCGTCAGCGACCAGCCGAAGGGCTGCGCCGTCAATGCCCACATCAAAGCCCCAGTCTCGCCCGTCGCGGGTTGTCTCACCGCGAAAATCGACCGGGCCCGACGGCGCGCCTTCCAACAAAGCCGCCGCATCCGTCAGCTTGCCCTCCAAAGCCATCCGCCCGTCGCTCGCCGACAAAATCCCGTCCGCACGCAGCGAAATCGCAGGCCCCTCAATCGTGCTTTCGTTCAGCGTATAAACCTCACCCGCCAGCGCGGCGTCGATGACAAGCTTCACATCCCCGACAAGCAACGCATCCGCTTGTGGCTGATCAAGCGTGATGTCGCTCGTGGTTCCGTCCAACGTGATCTGTGCCCGGCTCAGATCGGCCACGACTTCGCCGGCAAATGTCGTATCAATGCTTCCAGACAGTGTCCGATTTGCCAGCGTGCTGAAGTCGTTCAGATCGTCTGCGGCAAGCCGTCCGTTCGTGGCGATAATCGGCGTGTCCAACAAGTTTCGCGCCGTTCCCGTGGCATTCAGCACCGTGCCCTCAAGGGCCGCGTCCGCGATCCAGTTCCAAAGCCCGTCGGTCTCTGTGCCTTCTGCCGTGAATCGTACCGGTCCGCTCACTTGCGGCAACACAAGCGCCGCATCCGAGAGCCGCGCCGCCACATCAAAAGACGACGCACCCGTGCGCAAATTTGCGCGCCCAGAAACCTCGGCATTGGGTGAGTTCAACTGGTTCAGGATAAGCCGCAGCCCGTTCTCATCGCGCGCCGCCTCAAGCGACAATTCCGCCTCGCCTTCCAAAATGCGGTCTGCTTCGGGTTGGCTGACAAAAAGGTCCGTCGTCCGCCCCTCGGCCTTCACATCGAAAAAGCCCGCCAATGGCGCGGCTTCAAACCCTGTGCGCAACTCAGCCGATCCGCCCAACGTGCGCCCAGCAAGCCCGGAAAACGCTGAAAGCCGATCCGCGCGTACTTCGGCCAGACCTTCAACATTCGGCCCGTCTTCGGTGAATCGCACCGTCGCACCGCCATTCAATCCATAGCTTTCGCCCTCGATCGCAAGGTCGCTCAACACCAGTGGCGAACCATCCGACCATGCGATGTTCAATCCACCCGTGACGCCCTCGCCCAAGGCCTCTTCGGCCTCCGGATTGCCCAGATCAAGCGCGGTTGCCGCGAAATCCAGCCGTGCCGTAATCGCGCGTGTTGCGGCATCGGTGATGCGCCCGGCACCTTCCAGAGCCAATGTCTCTGCCGAAAACCCGGCGCGATCCAACCCGGCGATTTCAAACGTGCCGGACCACGGATCGCCCGCGTCGGCGTCAAAAGCAACGCGCAGATCCACCCGATCCACACGGGTTTCCACCCCCGACAATGGCAACAAAACCGCCGTCCCGTCATTGCTCGCAATCTGACCCGAAAGATCGATTTTCGCAGGCAGCCCTGACGCGGCAATCTCGACGTTTCCGTCAATATCCAAAGCGCGCGCACTGATCGATAAATCATTCAAATCAAGCCGCCCGTCGGCATATGTCGTCACAACTGTCCGCAACCCCACATCGGGGCCGAAAAACGGCTGGTACTCAGGCGCAAAAATGGGCGCGATGTCGCCTCCGATATCGGCAACAATCCGAAGATTGGCCCCCTCCGGTTCGCTCGGCTTTTCGGTTGTGATCTGACCGGCCAACCGCTCCGCCCCGTCGGTCGCCAGTCGAATGTCAGCGGCAAACGCATCAATCGGCGCGTCACCCTTGATCGAAAAGGCAACCGAGGGTCGCCCCGGCAAATCAATCAAATTCGCCAGTATCCCGTCAGCGCCTTCTTCCAGCGACAGATCCAGCGCCAGAACGCCCGACGCATTGCTATAGGACGCATCCAGCGCCAATTGCCCGTCGCCGTTCAGCCGTGAAATGTCCAAATCCGCTGTGCCGTCGCCATCGGCCAGCTTCAACGCCCCCGACACCTGCGCAATCGTTTCGGCCCCGAATACCGGCGCGCCAATTTCCACGCGCGCAGCTTCGATTTTGCCGATTTCAACCGAGACCGGCAGCTCAGGAAGGCTGAACCCAGTCGCCTCAGGGCTTGGCGCCGCCGCTTCTCCCGGCGCAGGCAAGCGGGGCAGGGCGATCCGTTCAGCCGACAATTCCGCGACCTCAAGACGCCCGCGCAGCAACGCCCCACGGTTCCAGTCCAAAACCGCGTTCTCCAGCGTCAGCCAAATCCCATCAGGGTCCGATATTGTCAGCGATTCCATCGTTGCGCGTCCGCTCAATGCGCCGACAAAACCCACGATCTCCACGTCTCGGTCGTCACTGGAAAGGTTGTCTTCGATAAGGTTTTCAAGAAACCCACCGGGATCCTCTTGGCTCTCCGTCTCATCGCCGCCAAAGAACCGCTCAAAGAGCCCCGGCGATTCTTGCGCATGCACCGTTGTGGCAAGAAGCGACGCGGCCGTGATCCAACCTAAATACCGCATCAAAACGCCTGCCCGATCCCAACGTAAATGTAATAACTCGACCCCGCATCATCGCCGCTGACCGGTGTCGCCACATCAAGCCGGATCGGCCCGATGCCAGTGTTATACCGCAAACCCAAACCAGCCCCGGAATGGCTTCCTCCGGTGCTGTCTGGCGTCGCGTTCTCACCGACATAGCCCCAGTCGTAAAAACCAACCACCTGAATAGCTTCGGAAAGCGCGACCCGCGCTTCTGCGGATAATCCCGCGAAACTGCGCCCGCCCGACCGGTTGCCGCCCCCCTGGTCGATTGCGAGCGATTGATAATCCTGTCCACGCACGGTGCCACCACCACCAGAATAGAACCGGTAAAACGGCGGGCTTTCCAAAATATCAGGCCCGACAAGCGAGCCGAACTGAAGCCGAAGCGCGGCCGTCACCGGGCGCGCCTCGCCAAAGGTGCGATAACCCCGCGCATCCACTTTGAACTGCGCACCGCTCTTGCTGTCGCCAAGCCCGTAAAACGGTGTCGCACCGACATCAAAAAAGACGCCCTTGCTCGGATTCAGCGCGTCATCCCGGCGATCCAGTTGCGCGCCCAATGGAAGCGTGATCAGCGAATACGTCTCTTTTCCAAAGTCGTCATCGACCTCAGAATAAAGATACCCGACCCCAAACTCGACGGTCAGCTCGTCCGTGGCATAGCGCGTGAAACCAAGCGAGAAGTCGGTCGTTTCCGAAGTGAAATCCGGCTCGTCCAGCCGCTCAAGCCCGAAGGTCGCGAACAAATCCACGTCCGCGCGCGGCGTGGCGGGGCGCTCATAACGCAGATCAATCGCGTAATCGACGCCACCGGTCTCGCCCCCGATCCCGGCCACCTCGCCATCGACGCGAAACCGCTCGGCTCCGCCCAGAAAATTTCGATGGAGCCAAAACCCCGTCAATCGAACGCCGTCGATTGTGCTATACTCCGCGCCGACACCAAACCGGCGCGGCGTCTGCTCCACAACGGCGATGTTCAATGGCAATGTGTCGTCTGGCCCGACATCCTCGGCCTCTTCAACCACAACCGAGCGGAACGTCCCGGTGCGACGCAAACGCCGCTCGGCGCGCCGAATCTCGTCTGGGTCAAAGTCGCGACCCTCTTCCAGGCCCGCGATGGTCAGAATACGCCGCGTGCGCACGGCCTTGTTGCCCGACACGCTCACAGGACCGAAATCAAGCGCTGGCCCCGGTTCAACGCGCAATTCCGCGTCCACCTGTTTTTGTCTGTGGCGCGCAACGATGCGCTGTTCGGTGACATCCGCCTTGGCATGGCCCGCCGCACGCCAGCCCGCAACCGCCGCGCCGGCCGCATCGCTGATCGCGCCAGTTCCGGCCGGCAAGCCAACCGCGAATTCTTCCGGTATCTCTGTGAACCTCGCCAAAGGCGCGACGCGGGCCTGCGAAAAGACATATATCGGACCGGGATCAATCTCGACAACGATCCGCCCGATATCCGAAGGCGCTGCAAGCGGCGGAATAGCTGACGCTTCGCGTCCGTCCACCTCAATCCGAATGATCCCGCCGTACCGCGCGTTTTGATAGAGCACGCCAAGTAACCGCCCGTAATCCGCGCGCGCAGCCGCCAGCAATTCCTGTGGATCGGTCGTGTCTTCGCGCTTGGCCCCCTGGATCAACGAAGCTCCGACCAGCGCGCGCCGCAAATCCTTGTCCGCCCCTGGCGTTTTGAACGTAATCGTCGTTTCTGCAAACGCAGCCACGCCACTTGCCAGAACCGCGGCAAACCCGATCGCGAATAAACCCCCAAACCGCACCAAGCCGCACTCCCTAACAAACCTGCCCCTTGCTCCTACAACGTAGAGCGCGGGAACAACATACAAGTTCAATCGTCCATCACAGCCTCTTGAGGCGCATCAAGCATCCGAACTTCGCGCTGTGGGAACGGAATGGAAATGCCATTGGCATGAAACGTGTCCCAAAGCGAAAGATAAACATTGCCGCGGATATTCGTCAGACCCCCGGTCGGATCCGTGATCCAGAACCGCAGAATATAATCCACCGAACTGTCGCCAAACCCAACGATGTGACAGACCGGAGGCCGCGTCGATAACACCCGATCGCACCCTTTGGCGGCCTCAATGGCCAGCGCCCGCACCTTGTGGGGGTCATCCCCATAAGCCGTGCCAAAATAGATATCGAGGCGCACGAAATCGTTGGAATGCGACCAGTTCACAACCTGCCCTGTGATCAGATCCTCGTTGGGAACTAGATACTCGCGCCCGTCCCGCGTGGTGATCGACACGTATCGCGCGCCAAGCGAATTGATCCACCCGAATGTCTCGCCAATGGAAATCACGTCGCCGGGCTTGATCGACTTGTCCAGCAGGATGATCACCCCGGACACAAGGTTCGACACCACTTTCTGAAGCCCGAACCCAAGCCCAAGACCGATCGCACCAGACAGGAACGCCAACCCGGTCAGGTCTATTCCAACCGCCTTCAACCCAATGAAAAACGCCGCCCCAAAGAACGCCACTTGCAAGAACTTGACCGCCAAGACTTGCATCGAAGGCGAGATGTTGTCGTTCTTTCGAATGCTCGCGGCCGCCGTCTGCGTGGTCAGCCGCGCCACTGTGAACAAGGCCCCGATAACCACCAGCGCCTTCAAAACGGTCAATGCAGAAAGCCGGAAATCCCCCATCGCAAAGGCAAGCGAGTCCAGAAACTCTGCAATCTCGTCCGTGATCCCCAGAAAATATAGCGGCACATAAATCCACAGCGCCCACGCTACAATCTTTCGCAAAAACTCGTTCTTAATGAGCCGCGTCGCGATCCCGACAAGCAGAACCGCCACCGAAACGGTGCCCACCAGTTCCAACAAAAACCGGCGCGACATGAACGGCGTGATTTCCGCCATCACATAGGCCGCCGTCCAGATCAGAATGCAAAACAGGATCAGCCAAAGCCTGCGATGCAGCACCACAAGCATGCGCAACTGCCACTTGGGCCGCCCCTCAAGCGTGCGCATCCACTCGCGCATCCGCCCGCCAAGCCATTTGTTCAAAATCCAGGCAAGAAGCACGCATCCAAACAATATGGCAATCTGCCAAAGCCGGGATGGCAACAGCAACAAAGGCAATTGCGTTTCAAGCTGTACCCAAAACGCATTGATCTGCTCTAAAAGCGGGGTCGTCTCTTCCATGGCCCCCACGATGCACACCCAAGGTTGGATGAGCAAGCCGAACCCTCACCCTTCATTTTTCCAAAAATACTCCAAGGGGGTCCGGGGGAGCAGCGCTCCCCCGGTAGCTCGACCTCGAAGAGGGCGAAATCTACCTGTAAATCTGGTCATCCGTCGGGAACTTGCGCGCCCGGACATCATCTGCATAGGATTCAACGGCTGTTTCAATCTGGTTCAGCAAATCGCCATAGACTTTCACGAATTTCGGCGGCCGCGCGTTCAGCCCCAACATGTCCTCAAGCACCAAAATCTGCCCGTCGCACTCGACGCTTGCGCCGATCCCGATGGTCGGAATGTCGATCTGCTTGGTGATTTTTGCCGCCAGCGGCTCGACCATGCCTTCCAGCACAACTGCAAACGCCCCGGCCTCGCTCACAGCGCGCGCGTCTTCCTCATGGGCGGGCCAGGTCTCATCGTCACGCCCCTGAGTTTTGAAGCCGCCCATGACATGGCTCGATTGCGGCGTCAGCCCGGTATGCGCCATCACCGGAATGCCGCGTTCAACAAGGAAATGAATGGTCTCCGCCATCCGCGCGCCCCCCTCCAGCTTCACCGCCCCGCAACCGGTTTCCTTCATGATCTTGGCGGCGTTGCGAAACGCCATGTTCGGGCTTTCCTCATAGGTGCCAAAGGGCATGTCCACGACAATCAGCGCCCGCCGCGTGCCGCGCACCACAGCGCGCCCGTGCATGATCATCAGATCAAGCGGCACCCCGACTGTCGTCTCCATCCCGTGCATCACCATGCCCAGACTATCGCCCACCAAAATGAAATCGGCATGTTTGTCGACGATCGCTGCGGTATGCGCGTGATAGCTGGTCAGGGACACAATCGGATCGCCCCCTTTTCGCGCGGCCAGTTGCGGAACCGTGATTCGGCGAACGGGTTTCTGGGCTTCGGTGCTCATGGCTGAACCTCTCTTTGGTCAATCAACAAAACCCCGCCAAACTCGGCCGAGATCATGATGGCAGTGGGGCGATCAACCGCCCCGGAATAGGGGGTAAGGCTTTCGGCCTCTACAATATCAACCGCGCGCAAAGTCGCGCGGGCTTCGGATTTGATGGTCGCGCGGATGGCCTCGCCAAGCGCCTCAATCGTCGTGCCGCTTGCGACCAATGTCTCTGCTGCCTGCAACGACCGGCTCAAAACAACCGCCGCCGCACGATCCTCAGGCGTCAAACGCACATTGCGCGACGACATTGCCAGACCATCCGCCTCGCGCACGGTCGGCACGCCAACAACAGACAAGGGAAAATGAAGGTCGCGAACCATCCGCTTGATCACCTGCAATTGCTGGTAATCCTTTTCACCAAAATAGGCAGCATCCGGACCGACGATATTGAAAAGCCGCGCCACCACCGTGGCAACGCCGCGAAAATGACCGGGGCGCACCTTGCCGTGCAACACATTCGCCAGATGTGTGGTCTCCACAATGGTTTCATCACCGGGCGGGTAAATCACCTGCACTTCCGGCAAGAACAACGCATCAACGTTTTCACCCTTCAAAAGATCAATGTCGCGCGCATCGTCTGACGGATAATGCGCCAAATCCGCGACCTCGCCGAACTGCGTGGGGTTGACAAAAATCGTTGCAATCACGCGGTCATGCTCCCGGCGCGCCGCGCGCATCAACTCAAGATGCCCCTCGTGCAACGCCCCCATGGTGGTTACCAGCCCGACGCTTTCGCCCGCGGCGCGATATCGCGCGACGCATGCGCGAACAGTCTCAACAGATGGGCAGATTTCCATCGCTAACCTCTCAAAATCTCTAAGAATTTCTTATCTGACAGCGCGTTGGGGCTCAAGCAAAAGAGCAGATCTGCAAGCCCCTGAGTCCGCAAGAAAATCGGCTCGTAACCCATGGGTTACTCAGCTCGCAGGCGCCAGAGCGGCGGGTGAAAAGAGTACACCGAACTGTTCGCACCAGATCACAACCGACTTGATGGTGGACACATCCGTGCCCGCCGGAACGCTGTAGGCCTGATCGCCGACATTGCCCTTCAAACGTCCAAGGGACACCCAGGCGTTGCTGGAAACATCGCTCGATTCAGCCGGGTCGGGATGGGCCGACAGCCACACCTCAAGATCGGGTCCGTTGGTGACCTGAAACTCCGACAACTGCACTTCGAACCCGCCGCCGGGAAGCGCCACAAGTGCTGCCATCCCCGACCCCTGATGCGCGCGGTCCGCGTCGCGAAAGCTCCCGGTCGAAACGACCTGAGCCGTGGTCAGTTGTTCGGCCACGACCTCATCAAACAACAGCGGTGAAAACGCGTACCAAAGAAACGCGCCAGCGGGCAATCCCAAGAGCCCACCCAAAACAAAAGCAAAAAATTTTCCGCGCATATCAGCCCCCGAGCCGTCAAAGATTTCTGCCACCGTAGCGAGGATTTTGCGCCAAGACCAACATCAACCGCGCGACGCGCCTGCGCTGAATGCAATGCCGCGCCAATCGGTGTCGGTTTCAAGCGCTCAAAAGTCGGACAGACCTGTCGCTTGCGCAGTTCTTCGGCTTAAATTTCTCTCGAATCAAATTCAGGAGCTCTGGGTCCATGAAAACGCATGTTAAAGCGCTTGTCGTCGGTGG
>CALLWO010000146.1 GCA_938016355.1 uncultured Boseongicola sp.
GTGACATATTCATTGGGCTGGTGCGCCATTGCGATATCGCCGGGGCCGCAGATCACGGCAGAGTAGCCTGCGTTCTGAAAATGCCCGGCTTCGGTGCCGTAGCTGACCACGTGCGAGGCGTTGTCGCCGGTGAGGCGGCGGGTCAGGGTTTCGGCGGCGCCATCGGTTTCCTGAGTAAGGGCGGGGACGCTGAAGCCCGGCACGATGTCTATGCCCGCATCGGGATGGACGGCTGACATTGCCGCACGGCGTTCATCGACAAAGGCCATGAAGCGGTCGGTCCAATCCTCGGGATCATCGCCAGGGACGAAGCGCAAATCGACGGCGAAGTGGCAGTCTTTGGCGGTGATGTTATGGGCGGTGCCGCCTGAAATCACGCCGATGTGGATCGTCGTCCACGGCGGGACGAAGGTTTCGTCCAGCGGGCCGGGTTTCTTGGCGCGGTTCTCCTCGTTCATCTGGTTGGCCCATTCGATGATCTTGGCGCCTTCCATGATCGCATTGACGCCCGTGTGCATGAGGGAGGAATGAACCTCGAACCCTTTCATGTGGACGTCAAAACTGATGGAGCCTTTGTGGCCGGTCACGACTTTCATCATCGAGGGTTCGCCAATGATGGCGATGGCCGCTTTGGGGAGCCGCTCGGCCATGTGGTCGATGAGGGGCGGTGCGCCTGCGCATCCGAGTTCTTCGTCATAGCTGAGCGCGATCTGAAGCGGTCGTTTCAGGGGCGCATCCTTGCCGCGCACAAGGGCAGAGATGGCCAGCGCGTCGAAGCCTTTCATGTCGCAGGTGCCGCGCCCGAACAACTTGCCGTCGCGTTCGATGACCGTGAAGGGGTCGGTGCTCCAGTCCTGGCCTTCGGTCGGGACAACGTCGGTGTGGCCAGAAAGCGTGATGCCGCCGTCGATGTTCGGACCCACTTGCGCGTGAAGTGCGGCCTTGGTGCCGTCTTCGTTGGGCATACGATAGGAGGGGATGCCGTGGCTGTTCAGGTAATCTTCGACCCAAGCAATGAGATCGAGGTTGCTGTCCCGACTCACGGTGGGGAAAGACACAAGCTTTTCAAGTATTTGGCGAGGGGACAGCGACACAGGCAATACCTTTTATTCGGTTGGGTCGCATTATGGCGCGCGGGCGAGCCGTGTCAAACGAGGCGGGTCGAGCGTGCTTGCCTGCGCGTGGCTATTCGGCGTTCTTGCGGATTTTCTGAAGGACAATCCAGACGAGCGCCATGACAACGGGCGTTGTCACGGCCGTTAAAACCAGCTTGCTGACGCCGATTTCGCTGCCCACGGGGCCAAGCATGTAGATCGCAAGGTTGACCGCGTAATAGCTGATGGCGACGACGGAGAGCCCTTCGACCGTGCGCTGGAGCCGCAATTGCAGATCGGCGCGTTGGTTCATGCTTTCCAGCAGTGCCTGATTTTGGGCAGAGCGTTCGACATCGACGCGGGTTCTGAGCAGGTCGCCCGCGCGCAGGGCACGATCAGAGAGCGTTTTGAGGCGGCCTTCGGTCGATTTGACGGTGCGCATGGCCGGGTCAAACCGGCGCATCATGAATTCCGCGAAGGTCTGGCGCCCCAAAAAGCGTTCTTCGCGCAGGATTGACGTGCGCTGGTCGACCAAAGCGGCGTAGGCGCCGGTCGCGCCGAAGCGGAACGAGGTTTGGGCGGCGAGATTTTCAAGTTCGGACGAGATATCGAGCAGTGCTTCGAGGGTTTGTTCGGATTGCGCGTTTTCCCGGCGCATTTCCCCCATGAGCGCGGTCAGTTGTCCGTCGATTGCGCCAAGCTTTGGTCCCATGTCCTGCACCCGCGTGAGGCCGAGCATCGACATGGTTTTGTACGTCTCGATCTCGCAAAGCCGTTGCACGATCCGACCGATGCGCTGCCCGCCGGTTTCGGGTTCTGCAAAGATCGCAAACCGCATGTGGCCCGAGGGATCAATGCGGAAGTCACCGGCGATGACGGCGCTGCCCTCGAGTACTGTGCTGGTGGCGAGGCTTTCTTCGACGAACCAGTTTTTGATCTTGTGGTCGATCGCGTTCGGGTCAGCTTCGACTTCGACACGGATCAGCGCAGAGGTCATTCGCACGCCCGGGGCTTCGGCCAGCCAGTCTTCGGGGAAGGTTTTGAAGGTTGAGGCATCAAATGGCGTGTCTGCCACGCCTTCGTCAAAGAGCGTGTAAGTGACGAATTCCGTGTGGCTTTCCCATTTCAGACGATGGCGTCCGATGGTTCCGAAATAGTGGGTCGCATCCGGTTGCGGGTGCGGCGCGCCATAGCGATCAAGGAGCGCAATCAGATGCGCGCGGTCTGCAGCGCGATCGCGCGCGGCGGCGTTGGTGGAAGGCTTGATGGCCAGATAGGCGGCGCGACCCGGGGCCGAAAGCACCGGGAAGGGGCGCGCGTGCAGTTCGTTCACGAGCTGGTAGCGCAGGGGATGATCAGTGATGGGTGCCATGACTCGCCTGTTTCTTACCGTCTATCTAACGCGAAAATCGTGCCTGTAAATGAAATAATCTCTTTCTCTCAAAGGTTTACGTGTCGACGATTGTATACCGTATGGTCGCGTGAAATTTTGATTGACTTTTTCACGGGCTTTTCGTGAAAATGCGGTAAGAAATTTCACACATTGGATGCGCGCCCGTGACCTCACTTTCACCGCCAGACAGTCTTGGCCGCGATTTGCGCGCGTTGCGTAAATCCCGCGGGCTGACGCTGGCGGAGGTGGCCGACGCGATGGATCGCTCGATCGGATGGATGAGCCAGGTTGAGCGCGATTTGTCCGCGCCGAACATGGACGAGATCAAAGCGCTTGCGCGGGTTCTGGACGTGTCGGTATCGACTTTTTTCGGGCAAGCCCCGGCGCTTGCGGGCGAAGAGGGTATCATCGTGCGCGCCAATGCGCGTCGCCCGGTTGGCAAGCGCGCAGACGGGTTGGTCGAAGAGCTTTTGTCGCCCGATCTGACGGATGATTTCGAGGTTGTACATTCGACCTTCGCGCCCGGCGCGTCCCGCCCGGATGACGTTTTGCGTCCGACGCAGGAGGTTGGCTTTATCGTCTCGGGTCAGCTGGAACTTACAATCGCGGGCAAAACCCACACACTTTTTCCCGGGGACAGTTTCCGCGTGCGCGGTGAGCCGTTCAACTGGGCAAACATAACAGGAACACCCTGCGTCGCGATATGGGTCATCGCGCCGCCGGTATATTAGGGAGAGACCGCAATGTCAGATTTTCCAACAACCGCGCGTGTGGTGATCATCGGAGGCGGTGTGGTCGGCACATCGACGCTCTATCATCTGGCCAAGGCCGGCTGGACGGATTGCGTCCTTTTGGAAAAGAACGAATTGACGGCCGGATCGACGTGGCATGCGGCCGGTAACGTGCCCAACTTTGCCGGGTCGTGGGCGGTCATGAACATGCAGCGCTATTCGGCGGCGATGTATCGCACGCTTGGGGCGGACGTTGATTATCCAATGAATTACCACGTCACTGGCGCAATCCGGCTTGCCCATACCAAAGAGCGGATGCAGGAGTTCGAACGGGTCGCGGGCATGGGGCGGTATCAGGGTCTGCAAATGGATATTTGCACGCCTGATGAGCTGAAAGAGCTGAACCCGTTTATGGAGACCCACGATCTAGCCGGGGGGCTTTGGGATCCGCTTGATGGAGATATTGATCCCGCGCAGCTGACCCAGGCGCTTGCCAAGGGCGCGCGTGACGCGGGCGGGCGGATTGAACGGTTCTGTCCGGTCACCGGTGTTGACCGGGATGGCGACGAGTGGATCGTCAAAACCGAGAAGGGCGAAATCCGCTGTGAATTCGTGGTCAATTGCGCGGGCTATTACGCGCAGCGCGTGGGCGAGATGTTCAAGCCCTTTGGCGGGCGCACTGTGCCGATGGTTGTGATGTCCCACCAGTATTTCCTGACCGAGCCGATTGCCGAGTTGGAAGCGTGGACCAAGGAAAAGGGCCACAAGATGCCGATGATCCGCGATGTGGACATCAGCTATTACCTGCGGCAGGACAAATACGGGCTGAACCTTGGGCCCTATGAGCGCAATTGTAAGGCGCATTGGGTCACGCCAGAGGATCCGATGCCCGAGGATTTCAGCTTCCAGCTTTACCCTGACGATCTTGAGCGGCTGGAGTTCTACATCGAAGACGCGATGGAGCGGGTGCCAGCGCTTGGCACAGCGGGTGTAGGGCGCAACATCAACGGGCCGATCCCTTATGCGCCGGACGGACTGCCGATGGTTGGGCCGATGCCAGGTGTGAAGAACGCCTTTGAAGGGCATTCGTTCACCTTTGGGATTGCGCAGGGCGGGGGTGCGGGCAA
This sequence comes from uncultured Boseongicola sp., assembly GCA_938016355.1. Classification (GTDB taxonomy): domain Bacteria; phylum Pseudomonadota; class Alphaproteobacteria; order Rhodobacterales; family Rhodobacteraceae; genus CALLWO01. The sequence goes on from CALLWO010000146.1 coordinate 4,346, forward strand.
GTGCCTGTCGGAATGGATCATGCACGGGGAAACCGAGCTGGATATGTGGGCCATTGATCCTCGTCGCTATACCGATTTTGCGGATCACGATTACTGTCTTTCAAAGGCGCTTGAGACTTATGGTCATGAATACGCGATGCATTTCCCGCATCACGAATGGCCAGCGGGGCGCAACAAGAAGCTGTCGCCGAACCACGAAAGCCTGTTGGCCGCCGGGGCGCAGATGGGCGCTTACAACGGCTGGGAGCGCGCGAACTGGTTTGCGAAACCGGGGGATGACACATCCGAGGAAGCGACCCAGACATGGAACCGGGAGGGGCCCTGGGAGGCGCGGATCAAGGACGAGGTCGAAGCCTGTCGCGACGGTGTTGGCGTGCTCGATATGCCGGGATTCTCGCGCTACAAGCTGACCGGTGCGGGCGCGGCGGAATGGCTGCGCGGTCAGATCGCGGGAGCCCTGCCGAAAGCCGGTCGGATGAACCTTGGCTATTTTGCTGACAGCCGTGGGCGGATTGTGACTGAAGTCACGATCATTCGCTGGGGCGAGGATGATTTCTGGCTGATGACGGCGGCGGTCGCGCAATGGCACGATTTTGAATTCCTCAAAGGACGGCTTCCGGAGGACGGATCGCTGACGATGACGGATATCACGACCGACTGGTCGACGAAGCTTGTGACGGGGCCGAAATCGCGCGACCTGATTGCGTCGTTGAGCGACGACGCGGATTTGTCCATGGGCTGGCTGACGCTTCAGGACGCGCCGGTGGCGGGCAAGGACGTGAAGCTGTTTCGGATTTCCTTTGCCGGAGAGCTTGGCTGGGAAGTGCACACGTCGATGGACGACAGTGCGGCGGTCTATGAGGCCATCCGCGCGGCCGGAGCGACGCCGTTTGGCATGTATGCGCTGAATTCGATGCGGATCGAAAAGGGCTACCGGACGTGGAAGGGCGATTTGTCCACCGATTATTCGCTGCTTGAAGGCGGGTTGGAGCGGTTCGTGCGTCTTGATAAGCCACAGGATTTCCCCGGCAAAGCGGCCTTGTTGAACGAGCAGCAGCAGGGCGTGAAGAAGCGCTTCGTGACGCTTCTGGTCGACGCGGGTGCGGCAGATGCGCCTTATATGTCAACGCTTTGGAGCGGCGACGAGGTGGTTGGCGAGACCACAAGCGGGGCGTGGGGGCATCGGATCAATGCCTCGGTCGCGCTGGGCATGGTGCGGGCAGATTTGAGCGCGCCGGGCACCGAGATCGAGGTCGAAATTTTCGGCGAGCGTCGCCGGGCGACGGTTCAGGAAGATGCGCCGCTTTGGGATGCTGAAAACGAAAGAATTCGCGCGTGATCGGGGCCGAAGCACGCCGGATCATCAAGGAGTTTCCCCTTGGGGTCGTTGCGAGCGTGTCGGCGCAAGGCGTGCCGATGGCCTCTCCCAAGGGGACGTTTCTGGTGCTGGACGACACGACGCTGGCCTTTGGGGATATCCGGTCGCCGGGCACGCGGGCCAATCTGGAATTCAACGCCGCATGCGAAGTTGTCTTCGTTGATGTGTTTCGCCGCAAAGGCGTTCGGGTGCAGGGGCACGGGGAAGTCGTGGCCGCAGACACTGAGCGATATCAGTCGCTTATCGGGAATTGGCGCGATGTTTGGGGTGATCTTGCAGCGCGAATCCATGCCCTTGTGATCATTGATGTTGCGGGTGTCAGACCTGTGTCGACGCCCCCTTATGACGACGGTGCGAGCGAAGAAGAGATGATCGCGCTTTATAAATCCAAATACGCGGAGCTTTATCCATGAGTGTTCCTTCTCAGGCCCGGGTCGTCATCATTGGCGGCGGCGTTATCGGTTGCTCTGTGACCTATCACCTGGCGAAATTGGGCTGGAATGATGTTGTCCTGCTTGAACGCAAGAAATTGACATCTGGTACAACATGGCACGCCGCAGGGCTGATTGCTCAGCTACGTGCCACCGCAAATATGACCAAGCTCGCAAAGTACAGCCAAGAGCTATACGGAAATCTGGAATCTGAAACCGGGGTGGCGACGGGTTTCA
>CALLWO010000147.1 GCA_938016355.1 uncultured Boseongicola sp.
GATGGGCCTTCGGGTGTATTGCGTTCATCGCGCCAGTCATAGGGCGCGCGCATCTCTTCAAATTCCATATGGGTTAAGTCGCGGATTAATTCCATATCCCCACCGCTCCGACGATAGAGTTTCCCGCCTTGGGTGTCGTAAGCGTCGAGTTTGTGAGTTCGACTTTCGGGAATCGTGCCAAAACCCGCACGCTCCGCTTTTGCCTTACCAATCCTTGCCGGCTTGCCATCGACAGTGAAAAGTCCGGTTGGGCAATCACGCGTTGGTTCGCGTCTGAAAAGACGCTTCATACCCTTGTCGCATCCGATAGTATCGTGATCGCCATCGACAACGTAATGCCGGTTATCCGCAAATTTTCCGCCGCCACCCCAAGTCGATCCTTCGGGGAACAAGGAAAGCGCGGTGAAGTACGGCGGTCGAGAAAGGACGGTGTATGCGCCCTTGGTATCCTCGCGCCATTTTCCGTCCAGCATGAAATATATGAAATGCTTTCCATCCGGCGAAAGATCGCAAAATTCGACGTATACTTTGTGTTTCAGCCACTGGCCGTCTTCGAAAGCATCGCTTTCGCGGTGCCACAAAATCAGACGAAACCGTTTTGACGGCCCCTGGCGCAGTATGACGGCGCGGTCATTCTCAGTGGCGAAAAAGAGGTGGAGCCGAACGACGGGATCTGTGGTCATGTGATCAATACTGTTTCGTAAAACTGCGTGATTGTGAATTGACCAATCTGGCGAAAACCGATCGCTTCGTAGGCTCGGCGCGCTGACGAATTGGCGGCACATAAAGTGGCGCGGGTGACGCCTTTCTGGCGAACCTCGTTCAAATGAAGAGCCAATGCGCGCCGTGCATGGCCGCGCATTCGAAATTCAGGTGGCACATAGACGCCTCCCACCTGCACAATTTCCCGCAAGCGCGCGTTCCAGCCGGTCATGCCAACGGGCTTGCCGTCGACCACCAACACACGAAATCGGTCTGAAGAGGCGAAAACCGGAATGTCTCGGTCCGCGATCTTTGTTGCGCGCAGGTCGTCCATGCCCATGACTTCTTTGGCATAGGCCTTGCGCCATCGATAGGTCAGGCTTGGGTCAGCGTCCTCGAACGGGATCAACTTTCCGGGGCCGTCAGGGACGACCAAATCGACCAAATCCAGAGATAGTTGCGGCTCATCTTCGTTCATTGGTGCGCGTTGACCTTCGAGCCCGAGGGCGGAAAGAAGGGCGCGAAGTTGATTGGTTTCGCCAAGGCCTCCCAAGATGTGGTGACCTTTGAGAATAGGGCGGACGGCATCGAAATCTCCGCCCGCCATTTGCGGCATGAGCATGCCCTCGTTGCTTACTCCAAGCACATGACCAGCGTCGCGATTCACCCAAAATTGCATTGCGCGCGGTGCATCCGAATGCCAGCCATGTTCCGCGAGATTGCCAAGTGAGAACATCGACGTTTCTATATCCGCACGAAGTCGCGCCTCGATCCAAATTTGATCTGTGTCATGCGCCGCGCGCATTACCAATCGCCCAAACGTTGTTGCCAGACTGTCATAGCAGCAACTGCGGCCGTGTCCGCACGCAAGATACGCGGACCCAGCGAAACAGCGTGCGCTTGTGGCATTCTGCGCATCCGCGCTCGCTCGGCTTGAGAAAACCCACCTTCGGGGCCAATTAGGATGGCCCATGGACCTTCCTTCAACGGAAGACCCGCTTCGTCGCCAGCAAGCGTTTCATCGCAAAACATGAGTTGACGGTCTTCTGGCCAATCATCAAGAACGCGCGATAGCTTTTGCAAATTGGTGACTTCAGGGACGAAAACGCCGCCACATTGCTCCGCCGCCTCGACTGCGTGGGCCTGCAAGCGATCCTGCCGAATTCGGTCCGAGTTGGTGAACTCGGATTGCACAGGGCAAATGCGCGCGGCACCCATTTCGGTGGATTTCTCGACGATAAAGTCAGTGCGTGCCTTTTTAATCGGCGCGAACAAGAGCCACAGGTCGGGCGGATTAGACTGCGAGGCACTTTGGACGTTACACTTCAGGACACCGTCTTTGCGACCTGCGGCGACGACCTCTGACTGCCATTCTCCGTCTTTTCCGTTAAAAAGCGCGACGCGCGCGCCTGGCTGGAGCCGCATCACACCGAAAAGGTAGTGCGCCTGCTCCCGCGACACTGGAACCGATTGCCCCATCCCAAGCGGTTGATCTACATAGAGCCTGATTTTTGCGTCTTTCATGGGACAGGACCATATGACCGGGCACGACGAGACGCCAGAGACGACAGGCAGCGTAGCCGACGCCGCGCCGGGCAACTGGGTAGACACGTTGGCGCCCGAATTTACACGGCCGTTTCTGCGGCTGAGCCGGGCAGACAGGCCGATTGGCACATGGCTGCTTTTGATCCCCTGCTTCTGGGCAATCGCAACCGTTTCGCTGATGCAGGGCCAGTTCACCGGCGAGCACGCCTGGATTGCAATGGGATGCGCGATGGGCGCGTGGCTAATGCGCGGCGCGGGTTGCACCTGGAATGATATCACTGACAGGGATTTCGACGCGAAAGTTGCCCGCACGCAGTCCCGTCCGATTCCATCCGGTCAAGTCAGCGTCAAAGGCGCCGTCACCTGGATGATCCTGCAATCGCTTTTGGCATTTTGCATTCTCCTGACGTTCTACTGGCAAGCGGTTTGGCTTGGCATCGCATCACTTGCGCTTGTCTGCGTTTATCCTTTTGCAAAACGGTTCACGTGGTGGCCGCAGATTTTTCTGGGTCTGGCCTTCAACTGGGGCGCGCTGCTGGCATGGGCCGCCGCGACGGCGTCTTTGGCGTGGGCAGCGGTGTTGATTTACATTGCGGGTATCTTTTGGACGTTGTTCTACGACACCATTTACGCACATCAAGACACCGAAGACGACGCATTGGTCGGTGTGAAGTCGACTGCGCGATTGTTTGGCGAAAACACTGCGAAATGGTTGAAATACTTCATGGTTGCAAGCGTTCTGTGTTTTGCCACTGGGTTGATTGCGGCATTGGTTGATCGTGTGAATGCTTTGCAGCTGGTGATCGCCTTGGGCGGCGTCTGGGCGTTTGGGTGGCACATGGCCTGGCAGTTGCGTTCGCTCGACATTGATGATCCAGAGAAATGTCTGAGTCTGTTTCGCTCCAATCGGAACGCAGGTTTGATCCCTGTGCTGTTTCTTGCCGCGGCGCATTTCGCGTGATTGCAGCCCGAGCCATGGAGGACTAACAAGACGCCATGAGCCAATCGAATATTCGTCTGCGCCAATATCTACCTCACACACTTGCGATCGTCGTCGCAGGAGCGGGATGCCTTGGCGTTGCGCTTTGGGCGAAGGCGCGTGTTGAAGCAAGTGCGCTGACAGAAATCTCGCTTGTGCTTAGCCAATCCGGCCATGATTGGGCAGAGGTTGCCGTCGATGGGCTGCAAGTCACTCTCTTTGGGACCGCACCGGACGAAGCAACGCGATTTGCCGCCCTGTCAGAAGCCGGTTCCATCGTCGATGCATCGCGCATTCAAGACACGATGGAGGTAGAGGCCACAGCAGCTATTGCCGCGCCGGATTTCACGATCGAAATTTTGAAGAATGACGATGGGCTCTCGCTCATCGGGCTTGTGCCGGTCGAATCGGATGCTACGACGATTGTAGAGCGCGCGCTCGCCGTCGCGGGCACGGAGAAGGCGACCGATTTGCTGGAAAGCGCAGACTTTGCACCGCCGCCGGGATGGGAACGCGCGTTGAGCTTCGGATTGGGCGCGCTGGATGCGTTGCCGCGCTCGAAAGTCTCGATTGCACCTGGTCGTGTTTCGATCACTGCCGTTGCGAAAGACACCGAAGACCGCAGGCGTATCGAGCGGTCATTGCGTCGCGATTCGCCGACGGGCGTCGAATTGGTTCTGAAGATATCCGCGCCGCGTCCGGTTATCGCGCCATTCACGCTTCGGTTCTTGATCGACGACAAAGGTCCTCGTTTCGATGCTTGCTCGGCAGATACAGAAGATGCGCGTGCGGCAATTTTGAAAGCGGCGCGGGACGCTGGCTTGCAAGGCGCCCCCAGGTGCACGCTTGGCCTCGGCACACCATCGACCCAGTGGGGCAATGCGGCGGTTCAGGCGATTAATGCGCTCGGAGAAATTGGCGAGGGAACGCTGACGATCTCGAATGCAGATATCTCGCTGGTTGCGGCAGTTGGCACAAATGAAACGACGTTTGATCGGCAGGTCGGTGAGCTTGAAGGCGGATTGCCGGACGTGTTTTCGTTGAACGCCGTACGGCTTTTGCCCGAAGAAGCGCCGAAAGCGGACGGCACGGTTCCGGAATTTGTCGCAACTCGCTCGCCCGAAGGGCTCGTTCAGATGCGTGGGCGTTTGGGAGACGAGTTGACTCGCACAGCCGTTGAAAGCTTTGCGGCGGCGCATTTTGGTATGGGTAATGTTTACCCCGCGGTGCGCGTCACTGATGATGTTCCTGCTGGCTGGCCTACACGAGTTTTGAGCGCGCTTGAGGCGCTTGCGTTGTTGAATAACGGCGTGGCTGTGGTGTCGCCCGATAAGATCGAGATTTCCGGGCTGTCCGGGCGTGTGAACGCGCGTGCGGAAATTGCACGAATCCTTGGCTCCAAATTGGCGGACGGCGCGACTTTCGCACTTGATGTTTCTTACTCCGAGGCGCTTGACCCGCTGGCAGCCTTGCCCACGCCTGAAGAATGCGTTGAGCAGATTAACGCCGCTGTGAGCGCCCAAAAGATCACGTTTGCGCCCTCCTCGACCGATATCGAAGACGCGGGTATGGAAACGATTGATGCGATTTCAGAGCTACTGCGCGATTGTCAGACCGTTGAAATCGAAATCGGTGGTCACACGGACAGTCAAGGGCGCGAGGTGATGAACGAGCAATTGTCGCAAGCGCGCGCGGATGCGGTATTGAATGCGATCATGGCCCGCCGCGTGTTGACGTCCAACCTGACAGCAAAAGGTTATGGCGAAACCGAACCAATTGCGGACAACGATACCGAAGCCGGGCGTGAAGCCAATCGGCGGATCGAATTCCGTCTTGTCCTGCCCAAGGACGACACCAAGGATATTAGCGTTGAGGCGCCAGAGGGGGAGACCAGCGAATGAACGGCACCGAGTTCGTGTTTGCGACCGCAGCGATACTGTTCGTCGCTTTCATGGCTGGCTGGTTTGCCCATTGGCTGATCAGTCGGATTACCCGCGTCACGCGATCTGACATGGATGATCTGGATCGAATGGCGCAGGAATTGCATCAGGCCGAAGAGGCCCGCGATCAGGCCGTGACCTATATGCAGCAGCGCGAAGCGGAGCTGTCCAATCGCCTCGCGCAGACAGAAGCCGAACTCAACGCAGCCATGGATGGTTTGCAAGTTGCGCGCACCGAGAGCGAAGAGCTGCGCGCGTATATCGAGCGGGTCAATCAGGCGTCGTGAACCGATCCCAATTCGCCTAAAATCTGGTTTCGAAGCAATTTCTAAAGCCGAATTTTGAACTCGCCCGTTGGTCGTATGTGTGCGTCATGGCCGACTTTCTGCGTGCGCTGGCTAGCTTTTTGAAGCAGAATCTTTTGAAAAGTTTGGGGGATTTCAAATGTGGCGGGTTGGAATTGTGGGCGGCACTGGGGAATTAGGCAGCGCCATTGCGCGCGCTTTGTTGACTAGCGGGTCGCTGGAGGTGGCGGATCTGCTGGTATCGAACCGTACTGGAGTCGCCGGTCTACTCAAAGACGTTGACGGTTTGACAGTCACTTCAAATCTAAACGCACTGGTGGAATTCGCCGAGGTGATCTTACTTGCGGTCCCTCCAGCGCAAGCGCGGACATTAAGACTGGGCGCGAAAAACGCATTGGTGCTTTCCGTAATGGCCGGGGTCACTCATGAGGAATTGATCGACATCTCTGGAACAACCCGTGTTGTGCGCGCCATGTCGTCACCTGCGGCGGCCCGCCAGCTTGCATTTTCGGCGTGGTTCGCGCCTGGCCTTAACAGTCAGGACGCACGCGAAGTCGAGCGCATACTTAGTGCCTGCGGGCGCGTTGCGCGCGTCGAGGATGAAGACCATATCAACCGGTTCACCGCCATAACCGGCCCAGTTCCGGGGTTCGTGGCGGCCTTTGCCAATGCGGTTGTCACCCATGGTATGCGCGCAGGGTTGAGCGAGGAACTCGCTTTGGATGCGGCGTCCCAACTATTCTTGTCCGCCGGCGTTCTGATGGCCGAAAGCACATCAACACCGCGCGAGGAGATGGATGCAATGATTGCCTATGCGGGCACCACAGCGGCCGGAATGGACGTGTTTGATAAGGGCCCATTGAACGACGCGGTCGATGCCGCATTGGAAGCTGCATATCAGCTTGCGCGGGCGATATAGACGGCTGGACTTACCCAGGCCAAACGATTGGACCTAATACCGCCCCGGTTGGGCCCTTAAATCACTATAATCAAAAGAGAGTCGCGTCCGCGCAAAAGACGGACTAAGACTGGTCCAAGGGGGACATTTACACCGATGAACCAGCCCAAGATCGACACATCTCCGAAAGTCTCTGACGAGGTGCGCAAAACCACCTGTTACATGTGCGCGTGCCGATGTGGCATCAATGTTCACATGAAGGATGGAGAGGTCGCCTATATCGAAGGCAACCGTGATCATCCGGTGAACAAGGGCGTGCTTTGTGCCAAGGGTTCTTCGGGGATCATGCAGCATCTGTCCCCTGCCCGACTGAAAGCGCCAATGAAGCGTGTCGGGCCACGCGGTTCCGGAGAGTTTGAAGAGGTCTCGTGGGAAGAGGCACTGAGAACGGCCGTCTCGTGGCTAAAGCCCATCCGGGAAACGGATCAGTCAAAACTGGCGTTCTTTACCGGACGGGACCAGTCGCAATCATTCACGTCCTTTTTTGCGCAGTCGTTCGGAACACCTAACTATGCGGCTCACGGTGGGTTCTGCTCGGTAAATATGGCCGCTGCCGGCATATATACAATGGGTGGCGCGTTCTGGGAGTTTGGTCAGCCCGACTGGGATCGAACAAAGCTTTTCATGCTTTTTGGTGTCGCGGAAGATCACGACAGCAACCCGATCAAAATGGGCATCGGGCGGATGAAGGGTCATGGCGGCAAGATTATCGGCGTGAACCCAATCCGCACTGGTTATAACGCGGTAGCAGACGAATGGGTCGGGATCACACCTGGCACGGACGGATTGTTCATCCTGAGCCTCGTGCATTGTTTGATGAAAGCCGGGCGTATCGATCTGGATTACCTTGCGCGCTTTACCGACGCGCCGTGTTTGGTCAATGAAGATCCCGCCAGCGACGAATTTGGCCTCATCCTGACTAACGAAGCTGGCAAGAAGCTCGTGATTGACCGCCGCACGGGCAAGCCAGAAGCCTATGACACGCCCGGCGTGCAGCCCGATCTATCAGGGTCGTATCGGCATGCGGGCTTTAGTCATCGCCCGGTATTGCATCATATGGCGGACAAATACCTTTCAGACGAATACGCGCCCGAAGTCGTTGCCGAAAGAGTCGGTATTTCGGCGGAGCGCATTCGCGGGATCGCGGCAGAGCTGGCACGTGTGGCCTTTGACGAGGCGTTCGAGATCGAGCGCGAATGGACAGATTTCCGGGGCGATGTTCACAAGACGATGGTCGGGCGTCCTGTAAGCTTCCATTCGATGCGCGGAATTTCTGCGCATTCAAACGGGTTCCAGACCTGCCGCGCGTTGCACATGTTGCAGATCATTTTGGGCACCGTCGAGGTGCCAGGCGGCTTTCGTTTCAAGCCCCCCTATCCAAAACCATCGACGATCCACCCGAAACCCCACGCAGGCGTCACGCCGGGTAAGCCGCTCGACGGCCCGCACCTTGGCTTCCTGCACGGTCCTGATGATCTGTTGATCCACGAAGACGGCACACCAAAACGAATAGACAAAGCATTCTCGTGGGAAAATCCGATGTCGGCGCATGGGTTGATGCACATGCTGATTTCCAACGCGCATGCAGGCGATCCTTACAAGATCGACACGATGATGCTGTACATGGCGAATATGGCGTGGAACTCGTCGATGAATACGTCCGAGGTGATGCGCATGCTCACCGACAAAGACGAAGATGGTGAATATGTCATTCCGCGTATCATCTATTCTGACGCCTATTCGTCGGAGATGGTGGCCTATGCGGATCTGATCCTGCCGGATACCACGTATCTTGAGCGCCACGATTGCATTTCGCTACTTGATCGACCGATTTGCGAGGCTGAGGCCGCCGCAGACGCCATTCGATGGCCAGTTGTTGAACCGGATCGCGATGTACGTGGTTTTCAGTCGGTACTTTGTGAACTGGGTGGAATGCTGGATCTGCCCGGCTTCGTGAATGAAGACGGCAGCCAAAAATACGCGGATTATGCCGATTACATTCAAAACCACGAGCGCAAGCCCGGGATCGGACCGCTCGCTGGTTATCGTGGAACGGGCGACGATCACGGGCGCGGCGCGCCGAACCCGAACCAGATCGAAGAATACAAAAAGAACGGTAGCTTCTGGATAAGCCACATTCCAGAGGATGCTGAATTCTATAAGCCGTGGAACAATGCTTATCAGGATTGGGCCGTGGAGCTTGGATTGTTCGACAAGCCATCGCCATATCTCTTTACGTTGTGGTGCGAACCTTTGCGGCGTTTCCAGTTGGCGGCAGAAGGCAAACATCGCCTTTCACCACCTGAACATCTTAAAGCGCGTTATGCCGAAACGATGGAGCCGCTGCCGGTTTGGTATCCCCCCTTCTCGGAAGCCGACGACGGATTTGATGTGCACGCCCTGACACAACGCCCAATGGCGATGTATCATTCGTGGGGGTCGCAAAATGCTTGGCTGCGCCAGATTCATGGCCGCAACCCGCTCTATGTTCCAACGAAGCTTTGGGAAGCCAACGGCTTTGAGGAGGGCGATTGGGCGCGGGTCACGTCGCCCCATGGCGAAATCACAGTCCCGGTAATGCACATGGCAGCACTAAACGAAAACACAGTCTGGACGTGGAACGCGATCGGGAAACGCAAAGGCGCATGGGCCCTTGAGAAGGATGCACCGGAAGCGACAAAGGGCTTCCTCTTGAACCACATCATTCATGAACTGCTGCCTGCCAAAGGGGACGGCCTTCGCTGGGCGAATTCGGACCCGATAACGGGACAGGCGGCCTGGTTTGATTTACGTGTAAAGATCGAAAAGGTTGCAGCACCAAAGGAAAGCCTGCCCAGCCATCCAGCGCAGAAATCCCCGGTGGGCACAGGGCCCGACACAGTAAAACGAAAGCTCGGCACATGACGTCACTTCCGACACATACCGAAAAATCGCTGGGTCTGGTGATCGACCTTGATACATGCGTTGGCTGCCACGCTTGCGTGACCGCCTGCAAAGGGTGGAACAACGAGAACTATGGTGCGCCGCTTGCCGATACCGACGCCTATGGTGCGGACCCGGTTGGCAGTTTTCTAAATCGCGTTCACAGTTTTGAAGTGCAGCCCGAGGCCGGGCCCGCGCAATTGTACCATTTTCCGAAATCCTGCCTGCATTGCGCGGATGCGCCTTGTGTGACGGTTTGCCCGACAGGCGCGAGTTATAAGCGCGTTGAAGACGGCATTGTTCTGGTCAATGAGAGCGACTGTATCGGTTGCGGGCTATGCGCGTGGGCGTGTCCTTATGGTGCGCGAGAAATGGACCCATCCGAGAAGGTCATGAAGAAATGTACGCTGTGTGTTGACCGGATCTACAACGAGAACCTTCCGGAAGAAGATCGCGAGCCAGCTTGCGTGCGCACCTGTCCCGCAGGCGCGCGCCACTTTGGCGATTTCGCCGATCCCGAAAGCAACGTTAGCCAATTGGTTGCGGATCGCGGCGGTATCGAGTTGATGCCGGAGCAAGGCACAGCGCCGGTGAACCGTTACCTGCCGCCGCGCCCAAAAGATCAGGCGCCAGAATTTGACGTTCTGTCCCCTTTCCTTGAACCCGTCGCAGAAGAGCCCCAGGGCTTCCTCGGCTGGCTCGACAAGACGCTGGAGAAAATTTCGTAATGCATCCGGCTCCCTCGATCATCTTTTTCACCACGCTTTCCGGTCTTGGCTTTGGTATGCTCGCGTTTCTCGGGCTCGATGTCTCGGCGCCGCGCGGCTGGGTGGCATTTGTTTTCTTCCTGATCGCCTTTCTTTTGGCGGGCGGTGGTTTGGTTTCGTCGACCTTCCATCTTGGACACCCAGAGCGCGCGCTGAAGGCGTTCACACAATGGCGGTCTTCGTGGTTGTCGCGCGAGGCCTGGGCGGCTGTCGTCGCTATGGTCCTGATGGGCCTTTACGGTCTGGGACTCGTCTTTTTCGATACACGCTGGACTTTGCTAGGCGTGGCCGGAGGGATCATGTCGCTGGCCACCGTCTTTGCGACGTCGATGATTTATACTCAAATGCGCACCGTGCCGCGATGGAATCACTGGTCACCCCCGGTGCTGTTTTTGGCCTATGCCTTGGCCGGTGGTGCGCTTTTGACAGGCAAAGTCACACCCGCGATTGTACTTTTGCTCATTGCGGGCGGCATTCAAGTCTTTGCCTGGATCGATCAAGAACGTCGCGAAAACAGCTCGGATACGACAATGGCAACGGCCACAGGTCTTGGTGGCATCGGTGATGTCAAAGCCTTTGAACCACCGCACACCGGGTCAAATTATCTAACCAATGAGATGGTTTTCCGGGTCGGACGCAAGCACGCGCAAACGCTCAAGATTATCGCGGTCGCACTTGCTGTTGGCCTTCCTGTGATCCTGCTGCTTTTGCCGTTTGCACACATCGTGGCGATGGTCGCTGTATTGAGCCACCTTGCGGGCGTTTTGGTGCAGCGCTGGTTGTTTTTCGCCGAAGCGCGCCATGTCGTGGGACTTTACTACGGGCGTTAAGCGCATACCGGGTATTCCTGGGGGGTGACGTTCTGTCCGTTGATATAATTGCTGCATCTGCATAGTGTCCGCGCAAATTCGGACAGACAAGACGTCTGTTCATTTCGTAATCGAGAGGAGATCCGAAACCCATGACCAATGTCGTCATCGCATCCGCCGCCCGTACTGCCGTTGGCAGCTTTTCCGGCAGCTTTGCAACTACACCCGCCCACGATCTGGGCGCGACCGTTCTGGAAGCGCTTGTAGAGCGCGCAGGCATTGAAAAGGGCGAAGTGTCCGAGACTATTCTGGGTCAGGTGCTTACAGCGGGTCAGGGCCAGAACCCCGCGCGTCAAGCGCATATCAACGCCGGTTTCGCCAAAGAAGCCTCTGCTTGGGGCATCAACCAAGTGTGTGGTTCCGGTCTTCGCGCCGTCGCACTTGGCGCGCAGCACATCATGCTTGGTGACGCGGACGTGGTCGCGGCCGGTGGGCAAGAAAACATGTCGATGAGCCCCCATGCTCAGGCCATTCGCGCTGGACAGAAAATGGGCGACCTGAAGTTCATCGACACGATGATCAAGGACGGTCTTTGGGATGCTTTCAACGGCTATCACATGGGTCAAACAGCTGAGAACGTGGCCGAGCAATGGCAAATTGGTCGTGAACAACAGGACGAGTTCGCAGTCGCATCTCAAAACAAGGCGGAAGCTGCGCAAAACGCTGGCAAATTCGCCGATGAAATTGTTCCGTTCGTTGTCAAAACGCGCAAAGGCGATATCGTCGTCGACAAAGATGAGTACATCCGTCACGGGGCAACCCTCGAAAATATGCAGAAGTTGCGCCCGGCCTTTACCAAAGACGGCTCGGTAACGGCAGCGAACGCTTCTGGCATCAACGATGGCGCTGCCGGCGTTTTGTTGATGAGCGCGGAAAACGCTGAAAAGCGCGGCATTCAGACTTTGGGGCGAATTGCTTCTTATGCGACAGCAGGTCTTGATCCATCAATCATGGGTGTTGGTCCTATCCACGCGTCACGCAAGGCGCTGGAGAAAGCGGGCTGGTCCGTTGACGATCTGGATTTGGTAGAAGCCAACGAAGCCTTCGCCGCGCAGGCTTGCGCTGTGAACAAAGAGCTTGGCTGGGACCCAGCGATCGTCAACGTCAACGGCGGCGCGATCGCAATCGGCCACCCGATTGGCGCATCTGGCGCACGGGTTTTGAACACCCTGCTGTTTGAAATGCAGCGTCGTGACGCAAAGAAAGGCCTCGCCACTCTGTGTATCGGTGGTGGCATGGGCGTCGCTCTATGCGTTGAACGCGACTAACGGATTTGCGATGCGGCATAGCCCGCGTCGCGCAAAGTGGGGCCGCGGCCCCCACGCTCCGGGAAAACTTCAATACAGAAGAATCTCCGGGCCTGGGAAACAAGATTGAAATTGGAGGAATAAGATGGGACGTGTAGCACTGGTGACCGGCGGATCGCGCGGGATTGGCGAAGCGATTTCGAAGAAGCTTAAAGCAGACGGATATAGCGTCGCCGCGACATATGCCGGCAACGACGAAGCCGCCGCGGCCTTTACCGCAGAAACTGGCATTAAGACCTACAAATGGAATGTGGCTGACTATGACGCCTCGGCCGCTGGTATTGCACAAGTTGAAGCGGATCTTGGTCCGATTGATGTGATTGTGGCAAATGCTGGCATCACGCGGGACGCGCCTTTCCACAAGATGACACCACAACAGTGGAACGACGTGATTGGTACCAACCTGACTGGCGTTTTTAACACGGTTCATCCAGCTTGGCCGGGCATGCGCGAGCGCAAATTTGGCCGCGTTATCGTTATTTCTTCGATCAATGGGCAAAAGGGTCAGTTTGCGCAAGTAAACTATGCGGCCACAAAGGCGGGTGACCTTGGTATTGTGAAGTCGTTGGCACAAGAAGGCGCCCGCGCTGGCATCACCGCAAACGCGGTATGCCCTGGCTATATTGCGACTGAAATGGTGATGGCTGTTCCAGAAAAAGTGCGTGAGTCGATCATTGGTCAAATTCCAGCAGGTCGTTTGGGCGAGCCGGAAGAGATCGCGCGTTGCGTTGCATTCCTGGCATCAGACGATGCGGGCTTCATCAATGGTTCTACAATTTCAGCAAACGGTGCTCAGTTCTTCGTCTGACCTCGTAAGCCAATGTTAAAATAAGAAAGGGCCGGTCACGATTGACCGGCCCTTTTTTCGTCCATGGAAAGCTTGCAACGATCAACGGGCGAAAAAGATTTTGCGAACGAGTGAAGCAAATGCCGCTCCGCGTTCCTGATGGGCGGTGCGATAGGCATCTCGAGTGCGGTTGTTTGGTGTTGTCTCAATCATGGCGGCGTCCTTAGGCATAATTTTTCTTTGCTAAATCTAATATGTGGTCCTTCCCTGACTATGACAAACGAGACTTTACACAGCTTCAGTTAAGTTTTACTTGTGTGAAGTGTCTGATCGATTGCCCCCACTGACCGCCCTACGCGCCTTTGACGCAGCCGCGCGCCATATGTCCTTTGCTAAGGCTGCAGAGGAACTGAACGTGACGCCCGCCGCGTTGTCATTTCAGATCAAGTCACTGGAAGAGCACCTTGGACAACCGGTATTCCGCCGTTTAAACCGCGCGATAGAGTTGACCGAGGCAGGCCGCACGTTAGCGCCGGGCGTGGCCGACGGGTTTGCGACCCTGTCGACGGCTTGGCGATCTACACGCCGATTGAACGATACATCAGCTTTAACTGTGACCGCAGGCCCGGGCATAACCGCGCTTTGGTTGGCGCCGCGGCTCTACTCTTTTGCAGCGGCCTATCCCGACATTGATCTGAGATTTTCCGCAAATTTGAAAGTGGTCGATCTGAATCGCGACGAGGTGGACATAGCGATCCGGTATGGCCATGGGGAGGATGAAGGGCTCTATCGGAGCGCGCTGATGACGGAATTCGTCACGCCAATGATGACACCCGCGCTGGCACAGAACGTAAAAGCGCCAGCCGATATATTGGGCATGCCATTGATGCATGATGAATTGACCTCACGCATCTCACCCTTTGCGACGTGGGACACATGGTTTCGGGCGCACGGGCTGACACCCCCTGATCATATCGCCTCGCGATTCAATCAGGCGGACCATGCGATCGGAGCCGCAATCGCTGGCGCAGGCGTTTTGATGGGACGTGTGTTTTTGACCGAGGGTGCGTTAAACGACGGTCGACTCGTTGCACCGTTCGATTTGGCGATAGATACCGGAGGCGCCTACCGCGCTTTGTGCAAGAGTGGAAATGAAACGCGACCGAATATCGCCGCGTTTCTTGATTGGATCGAAGGCGAAACGGCAAAATTCTCGGGCCTTATGGCCGGTCGCACTACGCTTTCATCGGCAGACGCACAAGCGCTAGCCAGCGGGTGACAAACTCAACCGCTCGATTTCTTCTTTAATTTTTAGTTTTTGTTTTTTGAGCGCGGTGATCTGGAGATCATCCGTCGCAGGGCTGCGCTGGGCAACCTCAACTTCATTGGAGAGTGTTTCATGTCGTTTACGGAGTTCCTGTAGGTGCGAACTCAAACTCATTGTCGTCCTCCTTTTTGGTTGATGCGTTCAGTCCACCACGAAATTTGATTCGTGTCACGCATTGTCCGTCGATAAAGCGTTACAATTCTTGGCGGGAGACTATTAACGGGAGGCTAATAACACCTCGCGAAAACCCAACCCGTCGCGCAGGATCGCCTTGGCAGGCGCAGAATAGCTGTCCCCATCGCGGTTGTGATAAGTGCCATCATGCAAAATGAGAGGTGGCAAAAGTGTCAAAGCCCCGCGCGCACTTTTTCGCGCGGATACAATTACAAGCTCCGCGGCTTTTCCAACGCGAGGTGCAAGTGGCTGGATTGTTACGTCGCCCAATCGCCCGTCCATGGATGTCAAAACATCGCCCAGCCGGTCGGCGCGCTGAATAAGTGTGAGTTGCCCTTTTGGCGCAAGTCGCTTCGTGGCTATGTCGATCCAGATGCCAAGCGACATGCCCTCACCACGACCCGCTTCACGGGTTGGGGAATTCGACATACTGCCGGCTCTTCGGTCGAAGAACGGCGGATTGGTGAGCACATGATCGTATGTTGCGTTGCGGACCTCGCGTGGCAGTTCTGCAAGGTCAGCCTGGTGGATCGTCGCCTCAAAATCATTCTGTGAGGCGTTCAATCGCGCGAGCCCAGCAAGCTCGGATTGATATTCAACTCCTGTCGCTAGCAAATCGCTCACGCGGTGCATCAGACAAAACAGCGCGGCTCCCACACCGCAACCAAGATCAAGAACAGTTTGCCCCGGCTTGGCCTCAACGGCAGACGCAAGGAAGACTGGATCGGCGCCAGCGCGATACCCATGAGCGGGTTGGCGCAGAACCAAACGACCGTCCAGAAAGCTGTCATCGGTCGTCGCGGTCATAGCCCTGAGGGTATATCGTTATCTTTTAAAACCGCGCTGGCCCGAAAATGATCGCGATCCGCAACCATGACCCGGCGCGGCAAAATGCCAATGGAACCTTCCAGGACGCTCATATGGACGTCCATCTCGAAGCAGTCTATATCCTCGCCCTCAAGAAGAGCTTTGGTGAAAGCGATGATTGTCGGATCGTTTGTGCGCAAAAGTTCTTTCATGGGATGGACATAATGGCAGACCCATCGGTTTGTCGAGCAATCTAACGAGTGTGTGATGAGCATGGACGGCGCCACATCAGTGAAACCGCATGAGCGATTGGCCAATGCGTTGGCTGAAGATATGGAAGCGGTTGGCGTATTGATCCGCGAGAAAATGGCATCTGAGCATGCGCCACGCATACCAGAAGTCACTGCCCATTTGGTGGAAGCCGGAGGGAAGCGTCTGCGTCCGATGCTCACCCTAGCTGCGGCCCGGATGTGCGGATACGAAGGCGTAAACCACCACAGATTGGCCGCGACGGTCGAGTTTATTCACACCGCAACTCTTTTGCACGATGACGTAGTTGATGAAAGCGCGCAGCGACGTGGCCGCCCAACGGCGAACCTTTTGTGGGACAACAAGTCCTCTGTCTTGGTTGGTGACTACCTTTTTGCGCGCTCATTTCAATTGATGACCGACACTGGCTCGCTGCGGGTCTTGCGCATCTTGAGCGATGCATCCGCAACGATCGCAGAAGGAGAAGTGTTGCAGCTTACGGCCGCAGCAAACCTTTCAACGACTGAGGATATTTATCTACAAGTCGTGCGTGGTAAAACCGCAGCGCTTTTTGCCGCGGCTTGCGAAGTTGGCGGCGAAATTTCTGGCGTGGAATCTGCCCAGATTGATGCATTGCGGACATATGGCGATGCGCTGGGAATCTCGTTTCAGATTGTGGACGATCTATTGGACTATGGCGGCGACACAAACGCGACAGGCAAAAATGTCGGCGACGATTTTCGTGAGCGCAAGCTGACATTGCCGGTAATAAAGGCTATTGCGCAAGCGAACGACGATGAACACGCGTTTTGGGTTCGGACCATCGAAAAAGGCGATCAACGCGACGGCGATCTGGAACATGCGCTCGAAATTATTGAGCGCCACGACACGCTGACAGCCACGCGGTCTGACGCGTTTCATTGGGCGAGCGTGGCCAAGTCATCGATGGGCGCTTTTCCGGATCATCCAATGCGGCAGATGCTTATCGATCTTGCGGATTACGTGGTCGCACGAATTAGCTGATTGGTGGATTTCAGGCGACATTAAACGCGTGTGGGAGCGGCAAGCTCGACCATATTCCCCAACGTTCCACCAGCGACCCACCAACTTGGGCATTGCCTGACGAGGTTTTCTGCCGCTGCAATCGCTGCCTCTTTCGAAGAGAAAAGTGCGAAACATGTGGCCCCTGAACCAGACATGCGCGCAAGCCCAGCGCCATCACATTCGGCCAAATGCGCAAGTACATCACCGATCTGAGGCACAAGTTTCCTTGCCGCGACCTCAAGATCGTTGCGTTGCTCACCAAGCCATTCAATCGCGCTCGTCGCGTCATTGAAGTCAGGAAGTTCCGCAGGCATCCGAGTGTGCGACTTTTCTGTGAGTGCCTGAAAAACCTGCGGCGTCGCGATAGGAATGCGCGGATTGGCCAAAACGATATACATTTGCGGCAGCGAAATTGGCGCGAGCTGCTCGCCAATCCCCTGCACGCGCTGCACGCGCGGCAAGAGGCACATGGGCACATCTGCGCCAAGCGCCAAAAGCGCTGAAGCAACAGGTTCCATCGCTGCATTGGGCATCGCCCAACTTGTGTCAGCAGAGGTCTTTCCATCTTCGCCAAGAAGAAGCATGCCGCGAAACGCGGCGGCTGCATCTGATGAACCACCACCAATGCCAGACGCGGCGGGAAGGTTTTTTTCCAACGTGATGGCTACGTTCTTCCCACCCGGCGCCAACGAGGCTGCGCGAAGCGCCAGATTGTCCATATCCGCCGGAACGCCTGTCGCTTCCGGTCCCTCAACTGTGAGCGAGGAAATCTCCGCCTCTTGCAGCGTCAGCCGATCCCCAATGCTGGCGAAAGCGACGATCGAGTCGAGTTCGTGATAGCCATCATCGCGCTGACCGACGACGTGCAGCGTCAAATTAATCTTGGCAGGCGCGAATACGTTAACCGTCGTCATTCGCCAATTCGAGCGGTGGCGCGCCTTCTTCCTGTAAAACCACATCCAAGCCGACTTCTAGCTTGCGGCGAATGCGATCTCCATCGACATCGCCGGATGGGTTGTCACCAGTCACGAAGCTTAGTGCGCGATGCCATTGGAATTCCGCCTCGCGATAGCGGCCTACAGCCCAGTAGACATCGCCCAAATGATCATTGACCACCGGATCAATTGGCATCAACTCAACTGCGCGCTCCATGTGGCCAACGGCTTCTTGATAACGCCCGACGCGGTAAAGACCCCATCCAAGGCTGTCGATAATGAAGCCTGAATCGGGTCGCAAAGCCACCGCGCGTTCAATCAAATCAAGCGCTTCATCGAGGTTCTCCTGCATCTCGAGAAAGGAGTATCCAAGATAATTAAGCACCTGCGGCTGTTCGGGTCGTAGTTCCAAAGCGCGACGAAAATCAGCCTCGGCGGCGGGCCATTGATCGCTTCGTTCGTGCACGATGCCGCGTGCGAAGAACACCACCCAGTGCTGTTCTTCCGGCTCACCAATCAGTTCAAGTGCTTGATTGTAAGCCGGAATTGCTTCGTCCCAACGATCAAGCCCACGCAGAGCGTCGCCCAATGCAATGTGAACCATCGGTACGTCGCTGTGCGTTTTTGTCAGCGTCTTAAGAACTTCGATAGACGCATCATCTTTGCCAGATCGACGAAGCGCGGCCGCACGGCCCATTTCCGCGGAAAAGAAAGCCGGATTCTCCTGTGGAACCAGATCATAAGCTTCGGTGGCAAGTTCGAACCTATCAAGGTCTTCGAGTATCTCGGCTGTCATCAAGAGCGCGTTGATATGATCGGGCCGAATGGCCAGCGACATACGGCTGTAAAGGAGCGTGTAAGTTGCCTGAGCTTCTCCCTGGAGAGCACCTGCAATCGAATGAAATATCTCCGCGACGCCATCTGCAGGATTTCTCACGGCATTAAACACAAGCGTTTCGCCATTCTCAAGTTTGACTTTCAACGAGTCCAAAGTCGGGTCAAGGATTGTGCCAAATGACGCAGAGATCAATTCCAGCGCATCATCACCGCGTTCGAGTTGGCTCAGAACCTGAGAGTAAGCAATAATGCCCCGGCGAGTCAGGCGAAGGGTTGCGCCGCTTTCTCCGGCGAAAATTTCAGCAGCACTTTCGTAATCGCCGACCGACGCGAGTGCCAGAGCTTTATGATAAAGTCCAAATGCCGAAACGCCGTCACTGCTTATAACATTGTCAAAATCAGCCAGAGCGTCGCCCATGCGGCCAGCGCCAAGTTCTGCCCATGCATGCGCTAATCCGTCAAACAGCGGCCCCACAGAAAGCCCTGCATCAAGATCGGCTATCATTGAATCCCAAGCATCGCGGTTAACGGCGTCAGCAACCAATACCATGGATGCAATTTGGCTGGATGTTCCGGTTTCGATCATACGCCGCGCGATCGGCACGGCACGATCCATCCGGCCCAGAGCGATGTAGGACGTCAGTGCATTCTCCAAAAGCACCGGATTGCGCGCATCA
>CALLWO010000148.1 GCA_938016355.1 uncultured Boseongicola sp.
AAGACAAAAAACGGAGATTGGGGGACGTCGAACCAAAACGCCTGAAGCACAAGAAGTTCGTGAGGTAGATTTCGCCGCATGCGAATTGCAAAGGTCGGTTGTCCAAACACGCAATTAGGTGTGCCTTGAAGGATTGATCCATGAGCGAGACATCATGGAAATGGCCATTTTCGGATCGTCCAATACTGTCGATGACAATGTATCATGCCTTGACACATGTATCTCTCTCTGATACACCATCCAAATGATACAATCCACACGTGGAAAGATGGCGCAGGCCGTTCTTGACGGTCGTCCGGGCAAAGGATTTCCCACTGCGATCTTCAAAGTGGTGTGCCGGAAATTCACGATGCTTGATGTGGCCGAAACTCTTGATGATCTGCGCATTCCGCCCGCGAACCGGCTCGAAGCATTGAAAGGAAATCGCGCAGATCAGCATTCGATCCGGATCAACGATCAATGGCGGATTTGCTTCATCTGGACCGACCGTGGACCAGCCAACGTAGAGATCACCGACTACCATTGACGGTAGAGATTGGAGAATGAAACCTAAATGTCGCTCATGAAGAACCCCGCCCATCCCGGCGAAATCCTGAAATACGAGTTTCTCGAACCGCTTAATCTGTCCGAAGGCAAGCTTGCACGACACTTGAATGTGCCGCGCACTCGGATTGAAAGATTAACAAAGGAAACGACGTCGATGACCGCCGACACGGCGTTCCGGCTCGCGCGCTTTTTTGGCACCACGCCGCAGTTCTGGCTGAACATGCAGGTCAATTTCGACGTCGCACACACCAAAGTCGACCTCGCCAATATTGAACCGCTTCCGGCCTGACTATCACTCCCCCTCCAACATCCCCAGCCGCTTCAGCGTATCAAAGACCCCCTGCGCATAGGCCCAGTGTTCGTGCAGCGCTTCGCGGCGACGCTTCTCGGGCGGCACTGAACAGGTATCGCTTTCGGCCTGCGCCTGACGGATGGCGTCCATCATGCTCATCTCAAAGGCTTCCTTGTTGGCGATTTTCATCTGCATCCAGGTTTCCAGAATGCGGTTGATCCGCGCCTGATAGCCGTGCCCCATGGATTTGAACATCCGCAGGACCGAACGGCTGAGGTAGAGCGTCACCTTGTCCTTCGGCTCGGCCACATCAAGGTCCATCTCAAGCGTCAGCCACGCCTCGGGCACGTTGCGGCGGGCAAGGTCAAGAAACGACGTGTCGTCGATATGGGCGGCGTGGCTCAACAGCTCCAGCAGCCGGGCTTCGGCCAGCCGTTTGGATTTCGCGCCTTTGGTCGGGGTCCAGGGTTTTTCCATGTCGGGCAGTGTCGCCGCCCTCGGTTAAGGCCGCGCAAACTCACCGTGCGCAGGCACCGACGTGATACCGACGTCATACCGACGCAAAACCGATCTTGCCACCGACGTCGCTTGCGCCCTATCTTTCGCCATGCTCAGAAACATTCCCCCCCTGCTGTCGCCCGATCTTTTGTACATCCTCGCCTCCATGGGACATGGCGATGATATCGTGATCGCTGATGCCAATTTCCCCGCCGAGGCCAAGGGCGTGCGCGTTGTTCGCGCTGATGGGCTTTCGGCCAGCGACATCCTGAAGGCGGTGCTGACGCTGATGCCGCTCGACACCTTTGTCGATGACCCTGCCCGCTCCATGCAGGTTGTGGACAAGCCCGACGAAATCCCGCCCGCTGTTGCGGATTTCCAAAGCATTATCAACGCTGTGGCCGACGCGCCCGCGCAAATCCAGCCGGTCGAACGCTTCGCTTTTTATGAAGAGGCGGAGGAGGCTTTTGCCGTGGTTCAGACCGGGGAAACCCGGCTTTACGGCAATCTCATCCTCAAGAAGGGCGTGATCGGGCTCTGAATGTCCGGCTTCTGGACACGCAAACGGCAATCCATCGCGATCATGTGCGCGGGGCTTGGTGGCATGTTTGCCTCCGGCTTGTGGTTCGATCTTTTTGAAACCCGCATTGATTTCGCCGCAAGCCCCGGATTTTACGCGTTTTATGGCTCCATCTGGCTTGCGGTCTTCGGCGTCTTTTTCCGCTTCGCCCCGGCCCGTCTGGCCTTTGTTTTCACGGTTTTGATCGCCGGAATTTTCCTTGCAATCTTCGTCGCGGGCAAGTGGTCTCGCGGCGAATTATAAGCATCCCACACCGGTGACCCATTCGGCACTTAATCGCTTGGGTTGAGCGATTTTGTTTGCTTTTCTCCCCGAACGCGCCCATATGCCCCCTGCGACGTTATTCTATTTCGACCACTGTCTTCCTTCTACGGCTTGCAGTCCTTCGATCCAGACCAACCAAGCCAAGCCACCACATTCTGTGGGTGGCATCTATTAGGAGACAACACGATGGCTAATGGCACCGTGAAATGGTTCAATTCTACAAAAGGCTTCGGCTTTATCGCACCTGAAACAGGTGGCAAGGACGTTTTCGTCCACATTTCTGCAGTCGAGCGTTCCGGCCTCACAGGCCTCGCAGACGACCAGAAAGTAACTTACGACGTTGAAGCAGGCCGTGACGGCCGCGAGTCGGCAGTTAACCTCGCACTGGCGTAAGCTTTGCTTTGAAACGATCAGGATGGGTGTGCGCACCCATCCTACCCGGCCAACAGGGCCACCCCAAACATCCCCACAGCAAAAATACTATGCGCCACCAGCCCAAGTGCGCGGGTTTTCCATGGCGACGGTGTCTTTGACGCCGCCCATCCCAGCCCCATGCCCGGTTGCAGCAAGAACCATCCAGCCGCGATCGTCACAAGGCTGAATATCCAGATCGGCAGAAACGTGGGCGCGGCAAGCCATCCCGTCCCGACAAGCGCAACAAAGATCACGCCATAGGCAATCCCCACACCGTAATGCAGCGCCCAACCCAAAAGCCGCTCTTGGGGCACAGGGGTCGCTTCTCCTATGGCGTCGTGAAAGATGCGGCCTTTGAAAACATGGCCCAACCAACGCCCCGGCATCGCCCAGTTTGGAAGCGGCATGCCAGCCACACGATTAAGTACCACGGCCCAGACGTCCATCAACACGGTTCCGCCAATGCCCATAACCGCTCCTAGTGTCATCGCCCCAAACATGTGACCGCTCCCCTTCAATTGTCGTCAAAGGGATGGCGTTCCTTGCGCTCCTGCGCAATGGAGAATGCGTGGCTTTCTTCATATTCATGGCAAAAACCCGATGTATTCCATTCCAAAAAGGCCGCGCAAAAGTATGCCTAAGAGGATGCTCCTTTCATTGGCCCGCCTTGATTTTTCACCCTAATTCCGCTACCTTTACCCTGCTAAATCTTCTACTCGACCTGCCTCCGATACCGGCCGTCAGCTTCGAAATAGACGACACGGCCATGCCGCCGCACTTCCGCGGGCGGTCACGATCAGGAGACACACGACATGCCAACTGGCACCGTGAAATGGTTTAATACAACCAAAGGTTTCGGCTTCATTGCACCGGATGAAGGCGGAAAAGACGTTTTTGTGCACATCAGCGCGGTAGAGCGCTCGGGCCTTACTGGCCTCGCTGACAACCAGAAGGTCAGCTATGAGATGCAGGCGGGACGCGACGGGCGCGAAAGCGCGGGCGATCTTCAGCTTCTCTGATTCCAAGTGATGTCTTAGCCCCGGGCGGCGCGTTTGCCCGGGCAATAACCTGGATCTGCCAATGGGCCTGCTTCGGCCCATATTGAATGACTTTACCCTCATTGACGACGTTGACGCCGCAGTCTCGCGCTTTCTTGCCGGGCTGATCCCGCGCTTATGAAATTCTGAAATTGAATACGGCCCGCGTGATGCACATCACAGAGCGTCATCGAATTTGACGCTAGGTAATGCATAGGCAACGACATCAGGAGCCAAGACATGATCGATCTCACATCACCGGAGGTTCAGCTGTTGTTCAAATTGGTCGGCGTTGCGGGCTTCGCGCTTTATGTTTTGAACTACGCCATGCTCACGTTTGGCGTGCTCTCGACCAGCGCGACGCCCTATTTCGTGGTGAATTTCTTTGCCGCCGCGATGGTCTTGCTCAGCTTGATGATCAACTTCAACCTTGCCTCGGCATTGATCCAGGTGTTCTGGATTTTCATGAGCACGATCGGCATTTTCACACGGTTCAAACCTGATCGCCAATCCGCGATTGGGGCTACCTAAGCTAACGCTCTCGCAGTTTCACTAAGGATCACAAAGCGTTGCGCCGCGCGTAACATCGCTGGATCAAGGCCAATATCGCCCCACCTGATTAGGATAGGAGGACCGCGATATGCCCGAGACATCGAAACAAACGTCATCGACAGGGAACGCGAATGCACCGGTGCAGACTTATCGGTTTGATGACTGGGCAATGATCTAAACTTCGCTTTCATTGCGTCTGCTGATGGAATTGACGACAAGGTATTTTATGACACGCTCACTTCTGACGGCCTTAATAGCCGCGCTCATTGTGATTGGTTTTGCTTTGCTTGGTGGAACGAAGACGCTCGGTGCGCATCCGTTCTGGTCGCTCAATGTCGCTTTGATCGGCGCACCCATCGGCGGCCTTCTGGCCCTTGGCCTTTTTGTGATGACGCGCTGGTATTGGGGGCCTTTGGTGTGCTCGGTTATTCTTGCGGCGGTTGCCTATGGCGTTGCGCATTTTGGAAAGCTTCGATTTGCCGCGTCTTATGCAGAAGACGCATTTGCCGGGCAAATGTGGTTCTTTGGTTGGATCGCGACCGCGCTTTTTATCACGCTCACACTTGCGTTGGCGCTTCGTCCTCGGGGATAGAAACCCGATCCAGTTCTGCTTTTGTAAGCGAAAGACCCGTTTTACCGCCCGAAACAGGCCATCGCTTTTCCGGTGCCGTGCGGGCGCGCACCCGGTCCAGCTGCCAGCGCTCAGCGCGCGCATCACCGTGATCAGGTGTCAGCGACCACCGGCTTTCCACACCCGGCGCGCCGCCCTGCCCGGGCGTTAACAACACCCCAATCGGCGGTTTGCCGGTCTTTTCCGCCCCGGTTTCCGCCGCCAGATGCAACCGACGCACCGCCGTCAAACCCGGCGGGCCCGGCAGGTCGGCAATCACAATCGGCAAAAGCCCTGCACGAAGCGCTTCTTCCATCGTCCAAAGCAAATCTTCCGCGCGCGTTGGCGCGGCCGTGATCAACCGCGACGGATCAATAAAGCGGTGTAGCCCATCGGGATTTAAACGCCCCGGCATCCACGCCGCCCGGATCCAAAAGACCGGCCCCGACAAGGCCTTAGCCACGTGCAACGCCATCACGCGACGCGACGCGCCACAAATCTCATGCACCCGCGCACGCGCCATCGTCAGCTCCCCCAGAAACGCAAGCGGTGCTTCGCCTTTGTGGCGATGGGAATGGCGGGTCAAAAGATGGGCGGCGGTCGCATGAGACATCCCGGCAATCTATCATGTTCTTATTTTGTTCTCAATATCTCACATCGCCTTGCCAATCCTGAAATTGCGGCTATCCCTTAGCTCAAGCCCAACAGGAGATCACCCCTCATGGAACGCACAACACTCGGCCGAACCGGCATCGAGGTCAGCAAATATTGCCTCGGCACAATGACCTTTGGCACGCAAACCCCCGAAGCCGACGCCCATGCGCAAATCGACCGCAGCCTAGAGGCCGGCATCGATTTTCTCGACACCGCCGAGATGTACCCGGTGAACCCGGTACTGGCAGAAACCGTCGGGCGCACCGAAGAGATCATAGGCAACTGGAACGCAAAATCCGGCAAGCGCGACAAGATCGTCATCGCCACAAAACACAGTGGCGAAAACGAACGTTTCGTGCGCCCGGGACAAGACATCTCGGCAGCCACCGTGCGCGGCACTCTCGAAGGCTCCCTCAAACGGCTCCAGACCGACTACGTCGACCTTTATCAGTTTCACTGGCCGAACCGTGGATCGTTCATGTTTCGCCAAAACTGGACATTCGACCCGCGCAAGCAACCGAGCCAGACCGAAATCCTCGACAATATGGCCGAAGTTATGGAGGTTCTGAAAGACCTCGTGCGCGAAGGCAAAATGCGCGCCTTTGGCCTGTCAAACGACAGTGCGTGGGGCACGATGAACTGGCTCAATGCGGCGGCGAAAGTCGACGGGCCGCGCGTGGCGACGATGCAAAACGAATACTCGCTTCTTTGCCGCCTTTACGACACCGATATGGCTGAGCTTTCACACCATGAAGACGTGACACTTCTGGCCTTTTCGCCGCTGGCTTGCGGGTATCTCACCGGCAAATATCGCAACGGCAAATTGCCTGATGGATCGCGAAAATCAATCGGCGCTGAAATGGGAGGCCGGGCTTCCGAGCGCGTTGACGAGGCCGTCGAACTCTACGCGAGGATTGCCGAAAAATACGGCATCGACTTCACCCACATGGCTTTGCAATGGACGCTGGCCCGCCCTTTCCCGACAATTCCGATTTTCGGGGCCACAACATCGGAGCAACTTGAGCATATTCTCAAAGGCGTGGACGTCACCTTGCCCGATGAGCTCTTGGATGATGTTTCCAAAGCACACCGAAGCTTCCCAATGCCCTACTAAGCCGACGCTCTGTTGCCCGTCCAATCGCGCGCGCCTAGGGTCTCCTTGGAGCCTGGGGAGGAACCAATGTCTGCGCTGTTCCGCGCGATCGCAATATGTGTCGTGACACTCGCTTTGGCGGCGTGTCAGGAAGACGGCCCACTCGCTGAGGTGGGCCCTGATGGCGAGCTTGATCTTTTGGCAAGCGAACGCATTGCCTGCGAGCGCACCGGCGGACGTTGGGGTTTGCGCGCTGGCGATGATCTCTTTGTCTGTTTCCGCGACACGCGAGACGCCAATCAACTCTGCTCAGAAGCCTCCGATTGCGAAGGTCTTTGCCTTGCGCGTTCGCGCACCTGCGCGCCGGTGATCCCCTTTCTTGGATGTCATGAAATCCTGACGTCGGGAGGTGGCCGCGCCACCCAGTGTGTGAATTGATGCGCGCCGTTAAATATCTGATCCCGCTGATACTTTCCGCCTGCGTCGCCTTTCCGACCTATCGCGACACCGACGTGCCAATCTCCTCCATGGCACGGTTTGATCCCGCAGAATACGCTGGTCTCTGGTACGAAGTTGCGAGCTTCCCTGTGCCGTTTCAGACCGGATGCCGCAACACGACCGCAAGCTACACCGCGCGCAGCAACGGATTGCTGGACGTGGTGAACCGCTGCGACACAGATGACGGGCCGGAGATGATAAGCGGCACGGCAGAGATCGTCGGACCGGGACGATTGGCAGTGCGCCTTGAAGGCGTCCCGTTTTCTGCCGATTACTGGGTCCTTTGGGTCGACGAAGGATACAGAACCGCCGTGGTTGGCGTGCCTTCTGGACGGGCCGGATGGATCCTCAACCGCACACCTGAAATCCCAGCCGACCGACTGCGCGCGGCAAAACGCGTTCTGGAATTCAACGGCTACGACATTACCCAGTTAAGCCTAACCCCACAGGAGACGAGATGAGCCGGAAAGTTGCCATCCTTGGCCTTGGTCATCGCGGCCATGATTGGTCGAATTTGTTCCACACTGGCGGTTGGCGCGTTTCGGGGTTTGATCCGGAACCCGCGCCTGACGGCCTGCCCCGGTTTAAGTCAGACTGGCGGCGCGAAACGACTATTTCCGCAACAGTGCACGGCGCCGATTGGGTCGTCATTTGCGTGCCGGATCGCCTTGAGCTGATGCGCAAGGTTATTCAGCGGGCACAGGCCGAAGCCCCAAAGGACGCGACGATTGCCGTGGCCAGCGAAGCGCATTCGATAGATGACATCAAAGATTGCGCCATCCGCCCGGGCGCTGTCGTGCGGGTCGGTGCTGGCGAAGACGAGGGCTTCATCGCCGACGTTACGACTGCAACCTCCGATACCACAAAAGCCGAAGCCGCAATGGTGCTAGCCGAGCTTGCCGCATTGCGTGGTATTGGCGAACAAAATCGCGCATTTCCACACCCAGATCAGGACGCGGAAAGCGCCTGAAGATGTGTCGGAAAATCGCGGGCTGAGACATAGGCTTCGCGCACGAGCCCATCAAACTGCTCGCTCAGGACTTTGACGCGCGCACGATCGCGAAATGCCATATACGTCTGTCCGACATAGATCACACCCACGAGCGGCCCAAATACCGTAATCGGGCACGAGAACAGCTCGCGCGCATCAAATAAGAATATCCGCAGCGTTGGATAGAGCTGCTCGTGGAGCGCGAAAAGATGGGCAATCTGTTCTTCGCGGACGTCCTCTGGCAGGCCACGATAATACCCGGTCGATGTGACCATCGCCTCCATTTCGAAAAGTGGCATCGCGATCTCGTAATCCGACAACGAATTCCCGATCCAATTCAACCGATCCTGACTTGCCCCAATCGCCTGATCGATCGTGCGCCCAAGGTGCGGTTCATATTCCCAGCGCAGCATCGCCTTTGTTTTTAACATGTCGGGCAGTGCTGCCGGCACATGGCGAATTTTGTATCCAGCCGCTTCGGTGTGCCACGCGAAAATCTGTTCATCAATCAATGCGCGGGGCGCTTCAGATACCTGCATCGAAGCCTCAAGCAAATCCGCCGCGCTTTCCGGCTTGTCAGACAGACCCAAGAGCCAATCGACGGAAACCCCCAAAGCCGTTGCGCATTCCGCGACCACTTGCGCGTTGGGCAAGCGCGCCGTGTCCTTGTGCAACAACTGCGAAACCGTCGAACGGTCAACTTTTACAGCGCGCGCGAGCCCACTTTGTGTCTCCCCCCGCTCCCGCATGGTTTCACTCAGGCGATGTCGAAAAAGAAGGGCACGATCTCGTTTGTCCATAGCGTCACTTGTTTGATTTTTTAAACATTGTTGATCTTTTGTTTACTACATACGGAATGTCCCCCCAGCCTGACAAGTGAGACATTTATCCGGGGACGGAACAAAAATGATCACAACCAACAAGAGCCACATTGAATGGCCAACGCTTGCGGCACTAGCGGCCGCCTATCTGACATGGGGAATAGGCACCACAATCCTCGCGAGCGTTTCGATACCATTAGCGATCATGGTCACGGCCGTGGCCATCGCGCTTCACTCCTCGGTGACGCACGAGGTGACACACGGGCATCCGTTCAAAAACCAAGTGCTGAATGCCGCCCTTGTGTTCCCGGCCCTCGCTCTGATTTTCCCTTACTTGCGGTTTCGCGACACCCATCTGGCGCATCATTCGGATTGTCAGCTCACCGACCCCTACGACGATCCAGAATCGAACTATCTCGACCCGTCGGCTTGGGATACGCTCGATCCGTTTTGCCGTACCCTCATGACCCTAAATAACACTCTAGCCGGACGCCTGATCCTAGGGCCGTTTTTAGGCGCGGTCACCTTTATCGCAGCCGATATTCGCAACATGCGGTCCAACCCACGCATCCTCTGGGGCTGGCTGCTGCATATCCCTTCGGTCGCCATTGTCCTCATTTGGATTGCGAACAGCGCAATGCCGCTCTGGGCCTATCTCATTGCTTGCTATGCCAGCCATTCCCTTATCCGAATTCGGACCTTTCTTGAGCATCAGGCACACGAGCGCGCGCGCGGTCGAAGCGTCATCATCGAAGACAATGGGCCGCTGGCTTTCCTGTTTCTTAACAACAACTACCACGCCATACATCATTCACATCCAAGCGTGCCTTGGTATCGATTGCGCGGGCTTTATGCGAAGAACCGCGCGCGGTACTTGCGTCAAAACGACGGCTATGTGTTTCGCTCCTATGCCGAGGTGTTCCGAAAATACTTGTTTCGTCGCAAAGACCCTGTCGCGCACCCGCTTTGGCGACGCGGTTAATCGCTTTCACCTGATCTGATTTGCGATCATGATCCCGGCCATGGACGCTTGGATCTGGCTTGCAATCGCGGCTGCCGCTGCTCAAACGCTGCGCTTTGCGTTGCAAAAGGTGCTCGCAGGCGGCGCACTTAGCCCAGCGGGCGCGACGTGGGCGCGGTTTTTTTGGTCTGCCCCTCTCGTCGTTGCGACAATGGCGATTTACGTGACCACGGGCGGCGGGACACTTCCCGATATCGCACCGGGGTTCATACCTTATGCTTTGCTTGGCGGGTTGGCCCAAATACTCGCAACAATCTGTACTGTCGCGCTCTTCAAATCCCGAGCCTTTGCCGTCGGCATCACCTTTAAGAAATCGGAAGTCATGCTGACCGCGCTTGCGGGCCTCATCATCCTCGGCGACCAGATCACATCACTGGGCGCCTTGTTCATCGCAATTGGCTTTGTCGGCGTCCTCTTGCTCTCTGAGCCACCCCAAGGCGGCACAATCTTCAACAAAAGCGCGGCACTAGGCCTGTTGTCTGGTGTGTTCTTTGCACTCTCTGCCATCGGTTATCGCGGCGCGACGCTTCTGGTCGCCTCTGACGATACATTCCTCGTCGCAGGCCTCACACTCGCATTTGTCACGACGGTGCAGACACTTACCCTAGGCGCTTGGCTGTTCTTTCGTGAACCGGGCCAAATCGGCGCGACGCTGGCATCGTGGCGCACGACATCGCTCGTCGGTGTATTTTCTCTCTTGGGCAGTTGGTGCTGGTTTGCCGCCTTTTCTCTTCAAAACGCAGCCTATGTCTTTGCCGTCGGCCAGATCGAACTGATCTTCTCTTTGCTCGTTGGAGTGCTTTTCTTCCGCGAACGGCCAAGCCCCCGCGAAGGCATAGGCATGGGCATATTGACGGTTTCGATCATCGCCATCGCAATCATCGGCTAGATCATATCCAGATGACTTGGCTGTCCAACGCGTCGTTTTTGATAAACGGCACGCGTTCCGGCGCATCCACACGCGGCAGGTGGTTTTCAAGCTCAGCCAAAACCAGCTTTGTGATGAACGCCAGATCAAGCGCGCGCACGTCCGCCAATGGCACCCACGCCAAATGCGAAAGCTCCTCTGTGGCATCCGCCATCCTGTCAGGGTCACTCGCCAGTCTGTCCGCCGACGCCAGAAAAAAACGCGCATCAAAGCGTCGTGGTCTGCCCGGCGGCGTGACGGCGCGAAAGAAATAGTGAAGTGACGACGCGTCCGGCACATGGCCTGACGCGGCGAACCCGGTCCAGTCGGCAGGTGGGTCAATCCACGTCCCCGTTTGGCCCAAAACCAACCCCGTTTCTTCCCAAAGTTCGCGGATCGCAGCGATTGCAAGCGTTCTTGGCGTTGCCCCATCCGAATGCGCCTGCAACCTTTCGGCGCAGGTCGCATTCAGATCAAGCGCCGGATGGATCAACGCGTCACCCTGATCAACCGCACCGCCAGGAAAGACGAATTTGTTGGGCATGAAAATCGCGCCGCGACCGCGCTGCCCCATCAATATGGCAGGCGCAGTTGCAGCATCCCGAACAAGAATGATCGTCGCCGCATCTCGGATGGGCACCGCGTCGTTCATTTATTCACGCCGGGTTTGGCGTTCCAAATCCATAAAGTCGCTTGGCCCATTGCAGTCCGACAATTGCCCCCTTCAGTCGGGGCAAAAGATACAGGGAAAGCGCCACGCAGCCCACCGTAAATGTGGTTGCAAGAACCATTGGGTCAGGGCGAAACTCGGTAAACGCCCAAATTATCGCTGGCGCCATGAGATGCCCGACAATCAAAATCGTCAGATAGGCCGGGCCGTCGTCTGCGCGGTGATGCGACAGCCGCTGATCGCAAACAGAGCACACATCGCGCACTTTCAGATACGACTTCATCATCGGGCCAGATCCGCAGCACGGACATTTGCGCCGCCATCCACGGATCATTGCACCGCGCACATCGCGGACGTCGTCGTTCTCACAGCTCTCGGCTGGATGCTCATTCACTCGGTCGTCAAACATGGTCCCACTCGCTTTCGCGAAATATATGGCGCGAGTTTTCACCGGTTAAAAGGACACGAATTGTCCTTGCGTCGCGATGTCGCGTCGCCGTTTGCGAAAAAATTTTTGCCAAAGAGCGACGGAACTATTCGGCTCCTCCGTTTCAATGGGCAGCTACGAAACGAATTCGCGGCCTTTTTTGACAAATGGAGACCTAATAATGGATCGAGCAACTTTGAAAATCATCGCAGCCGCTGTGGCAATCGCAGCCGGCGTCGGCGCGGCGCAGGCGCAGGGCGAACGCGGTGATCGCGAACCAATGACATTTGAAATGCTGGACGTCGATGGCAGCGGCGAAATCGACACAGCCGACCTTGAAGCCCTGCGCGCTCAGAAATTTGCTGAGATCGACACGGATGGCGACGGCGTCGTCAGCGAGGCGGAATTCGTCGCCCGTGCAAGCGAAGACGCCGCAGAACGCGCAGCCAGCATGTTCGCCCGCATGGACGCCGATGGCGACGGCAGCCTGTCACGGGATGCCCTGGAAGGGCGCGGCGGACGCGGGCTTTCCGGTCGCTTCCTCGATCGCGCTGACAAAGACGGTTCTGGCGGCGTAAGCGCCGAAGAATTCGAAGAAATGCGCACAGCCATGCAAGACCGTCGCGGCGGTAAGAAGGGCAAAAAAGAACGCAAAGGTTCGCGCGGCGAATGATTGAAATGGCGCCGGATTGCGTCGCATGCAGTCCGGCGCTACTTCGTTTGAGTGTCTATGCTTCAACCAGACCCTTCACTGATCGACGACCAGGTGCCCGATGCGGCGCTATTGGTGGCCGTCGGCAATGGCGATGCGCAAGCGGCACGGGCATTGGTTCAAAGACTTGGGCCGCGGCTTTTTCATCATGCGGCTCGTCTTCTTTCGGATCGCACCGAAGCCGAAGACGTCG
Source organism: uncultured Boseongicola sp. (assembly GCA_938016355.1). Lineage (GTDB taxonomy): Bacteria > Pseudomonadota > Alphaproteobacteria > Rhodobacterales > Rhodobacteraceae > CALLWO01. The sequence goes on from CALLWO010000148.1 coordinate 12,781, forward strand.
TACAGGAAACCTTGTTGCGCCTTTGGAAAATTGCGCCCGAGTGGCGGCAAGGCGAAGCCAAGGTTTCAACGTGGTGCTTCACGGTCCTGAACAATTTATGCACGGACCGGCTTCGCGCGAAGAAACCAACGGTCGCAATCGATGCGATTGCAGAGCCAACGTCAGAGTTACGCTCGGTTGTGGCTCAGATGACAGAAATAGACAGGGCGAACGCGCTCGCGGCAGCGCTCGACACCCTACCCGAGCGACAGAAACAAGCCGTGGTTTTGCGCCATATCGAGGAACTCCAGAACCCCGACATCGCGCAGATCATGGACATCAGCGTCGAAGCGGTCGAAAGTTTAACCGCGCGTGGCAAACGCGCCCTTGCGGCGGCACTCATCGGACAGAAAGACGAATTGGGATTTAGCGATGACTAAACATTCTGAGGACACCCCAGATCTCGAGCCTCTGTTCGAGGCCGCACGCGCCAACGCACTAGAGCCGTCGCCAGATTTCATGGCCCGATTGATGAATGACGCGGAAGCTGGCGCCGCGCTGAATGCAGCGCCGCCTGAGACTGCCCCTCCGACAGCCCACCCCGGCGTCTTAACCCGCCTCGTTCGCGCGCTTCTCCCCGTCTCGGGATTAACCGCGGCGACGGCTGCGGGCGTCTGGATTGGCGTTGGATTGCCCGATACCGATATCGCAAGCGCACTTTTATTTGGTGCCGACAGCGAAGTGGACCTCAGCGCGTTCCTGCCTGCCTCGGACCTCAGCCAATTTTCAACGACAGAGGTGGATGGATGAGCGATCCTGTTGAAACACCAAAGCGCGGCTGGCTAAAGCTTCTGCTATTCGTCTCGCTTGCCGCGAACCTGCTGATCGTCGGCATCATCGGCGGTGCTTTTTTGTCGAACCGTGGCAATGACGGGCCACCCGATCGCATCGCGCGTCAGGTACAGTCCTTGATCGGCGCTCCGTTTTTTCGCGCGCTTCCCGACGGGGATCGCCGGGAACTGGTGCGCGCACTGGATCCGAAACGCGACCGTCTCAAAGAAAACCGAGAGGCGCTTCGCGGGCGGTTCGAAGCCTTTTTGGGCGCGTTGCGCACCGAACCATTTGATGCAGCCATGGTCAAAAAACTATTGGAAGAACAAAGACTCGTCGCAGTACGCCGTCAGGACATCGGAGAGGATTTGCTGATTGAGCGGCTCGAAGCAATGACCCCCGGAGCACGCGCGGAATATGCAGACCGGCTGGCCAAATCACTTCGTCACATTAGACGGAAATAGCCGACATCCGCACGCGGTTTCGCCCAGCCTCTTTGGCACCGTAAAGCGCACTGTCAGCTTCGCCCAACAGCCCTTTGACCATTTGCGCCGCGCGCTCTTGGCTCGGTGCTTCGCTCAGGACATTGTCGCGCGCTCGCGCCTCGCGATAGCCGCCGATCGTCACGCCAATACTGACGGTTACATTGATTTTGCGCCCATCCTCCAGCGTCACGGGCGCGCGGGAGATACGGGTCCGCAAACGGTCGGCAGCCAAATGGGCACGCGTTTCGTCTGTCCCCGGCAGGACGATCAAGAACTCCTCACCGCCAAATCGCGCGACCAGGTCGATGGCCCGCAGATTTCGACGCATCCTATCTGAAATCGCCTTCAAAACCGCGTCCCCCGCCGCGTGACCTTCGGTATCGTTGATCACTTTGAAATGATCAATGTCGACCATCATCAATGTAAAAGGCCGTTTGGTATTCTCCGATGTGGCAATTGCATCAGATAGATAGGCTTGCGCGTATCGCCGATTGTAAAGACCGGTCAACGTGTCCGTAGCGGCCAGTTTCAGCGTCGTTTCCGATGACTCGCGCAATGCGTCGTCGGCCGCTTTTCTGGCGAGTAATGCCTTGATACGAATAACTAGTTCTTCCTCGCTCGCGTCGATTGGCGTCACATCGGATGCGCCACTGTCCAGCGCGATTATCGCCGCGTTCGGATCGGCATTGTCATGAAGAACCAAAATCGCGGCGTTTCGCGAATGGCTGCGCGCGCGCAACTCAGGAAGCGCATTCAACAACTTTTGGCGGTCGAGCGACTGTCCATCCAACACAAACGCATCATAGGGCGGGTCCCCGGCTTGCGCCGTCATCGCGCTTTGCGGCGTCAAAGCGCGAAACTTTGAACCAAATGCATTGGAAAGCGCACGCTTTGCCAAGCCGTCGTTGTCGCCCGAAGACACCAATGCAACGCGCGCGGGCTTTTCAAAGGCCGCGGCTTCTTCGGCCAATCCGAAACGCGCGGCCGCTGCCTGTCGTCTTGCGATTTCTTTGGCGCTATTTGCTTCCCGCAAAACGCATCTGAGACGGGCCAGAAACAAGCTGTCTGGCACCGGCGCTGCCAGCAAATCGCGCGCTCCTGCCGCCAAAGCCCGCAACCTGCGCGCAGGCGTGGCCTTCTCATCGATGCAGATCAACGGTGGATCTGACACCTTTCCACCAATCAGGCGACGATCTTTCAACGAGGTCAGAAAAGCCTCCGGATCAGCATCGCCAACGGCAGCAAACACCACATCCGGAGCCCCGCGGCGCACCTCGACCACCGCGTCTTCTAGCGTCGCCGCGGAGTCCACTTCATAGTGGTTGGACGTCAGAAGCGAAGACAACAACATGCGCGCCGTCGCCTTGGCTTCAATGATAAGAATGCGGTTCGCCATTCCGGCCCCAGGATGTTTACAATTGTCTCTTCGCCGTTCAGTCTTTGCTGAGAACTGTTAAGAAAAGATTTCAGGAAACGTTCCATGACCCCGCTTGCGCGAGATTCCGCAGAAGTTCTGGCGATCGAGGCTTTGTCTTGGTTGGTCACAAACGAGGACCTCTTGCCGGTCTTCTTGGGGTCTACCGGTGCGGGGGTCGACGACATACGCGAACGCGCGCAAGACCCGGAGTTTTTAGCATCCGTTCTGGACTTTATCCTGATGGACGACGCCTGGGTAAGTGCTTTTTGTGAAACGAAAAATTACGCGACAGACTTGCCGTTCCGTGCGCGCGGTGCGCTCCCGGGTGGTGCGCAGGTTAACTGGACTTGAGACCGCCCCAGATCACGGATTAGCGCACCGTCGAAAAACACACTCAAACTGATCGCGCAACGCCCCCACACGAACTGCGCGGGCATTCGCTCAAAAAGAATTAGAATTCCGGTAAGGTTAATCGCCGTTAAGCCGTCGCCTTGCGTCGCGTGCGCTTTTTGGCGTTCGAATCTATAAAATCAAGCACGAGTGGGCGGATATTGTTGCGCCAGCTCTTGCCGGCAAATATACCATAATGCCCGGCACCAGCCTCCAGATGCGCCGCTTTCTTCGCGTCCGGCAATCCCGTCAAAAGATCAAGCGCGGCAAGGCATTGCCCCGGAGCGGAGATGTCATCACGTTCGCCTTCAACGATCTTCACGGCCACATCTGTGATTGCGCCGATATCGACTTCGCGCCCATCCACGACAAAGCGATTCTCCGCAATCTCACGATTCTTGAAAATGCGTTCGACCGTCGACAGATAGAATTCCGCCGTCATATCCATCACGGCAAGATATTCGTCATAGAATTTGTTGTGTTTGTCGTGGTCGCCGGACTGCCCCTTGGACACACGCATGATCTGGTCGGTAAAGGCCGCCGCATGGGTCTCGCTGTTCATCGACATGAACGACGCCAGTTGCAGAAGCCCAGGGTAAACCATACGCCCGACGCCGGCGTAATTGAATCCGACGCGCTGGATGATGAACTGTTCAAGTTGGCCCATTGTCACGCGACTGCCAAAATCGGTCACATCCGTAGGTGCTGCGTCAGGATCAATCGGCCCACCGATCAATGTCAGTGTTCTTGGCTGCGCCTTGGGGTCTGCCGCCGCAAGATAGGCTGTCGCCGCCAATGCCAAAGGCGCAGGCTGGCAAACAGCGATCACATTCAGATCTGGCCCCAAATGTTTCATGAAGTCAGAGAGGTATAGCGTATAATCTTCGACGTCGAATTTGCCTTCGCTCACTGGAATATCGCGCGCATTGTGCCAATCCGTGATCCAGACCTCGGCGTCCGGCAAAAGGCTTTGAACGGTCGAACGCAACAACGTCGCATAATGCCCGGACATCGGTGCCACGAGCAAAATCCGTCGTTTCTTGTCCGGACGCCCATGCACGTTGAACCGAAGCAAATCGCCAAAGGGGCGTTTGAGTTCAGCATCAACCGAAACGATATGATCGCGCCCGTCTGACGCGACAACGGCATCAATCCCCCAATCGGGTTTGGCCACCATCCGACTGAACGTCCGTTCAGTAACTTCGCCCCAAGCCGCCATCATTTTGAAAGCAGGGTTAGGAACGATCCCCCAAATCGGGTAGGATGCAAGAGCCTGAGCCGACGCACCCGCCCACTGATTGGTGTTCCGAATGGTCTCCATGAGGTCGTACGTCATCATGTATCGCATACGGGGGCTACCTTTGTTGAACCGGGCCAAAACGTCGCTTTGACCAAATGGAACCCGCGACGGTATGACGACGTTAATGTTATGCAACAAGAAATGCTGCAACTGCAAAATAGGCACAAAACCCTGTTATGACAACAAAAGAAACCGATTCGACCGAAGAACTCGAACGACTGAACGAAAATGTCGCAAAGATCGAGGAGCTCTCAGAGCGGCTGGTCAGTGCCTTGTCGCAGAAAAAACCGATCCATCCCGGACTCGAAGGGCCGGGTCAGGATCTCTATATGAAGGCGGCCACATCCTACATGAACGAGATGGTGGCAAACCCCTCAAAGATCATCGAGCATCAGGTCGGCTATTGGGGCAAAGCGCTCACCCACTACATCGAGGCGCAGCAGAACTTTGCCCAAGGCAAGCTGGAACCGCCCACGGACGAGACACCGAAAGACAAGCGCTTTTCCGACCCGATGTGGGAAACGCACCCGTTCTTTAACTACGTCAAACAGCAATATCTGATGTCAGCGCAGGCAATATCGGATGCCGTCGATCAACTCGAAGGGCTTGACGAGACGGACACGAAGCGCGCGCGGTATTTCACCCGGCAGATCGTCGATATGATGAGCCCGGCCAATGTTCTGGCAACCAATCCGACCGCGTTGACCAAGGCTGTCGAAACCAACGGTCAAAGCCTCGTGGATGGTTTGGAAAACCTTGTACGGGATATCGAGACGAATAAAGGCGATCTCGCGGTAACGCTCGCAGATAAAAACGCTTTCAAGATCGGTGAGAACCTTGCGACGACGCCGGGCGAGGTTGTGTTTCGAAACGAGATTTTCGAACTGATACAATACGCTCCGACGACCAAAACCGTGCACGCGACGCCGCTGATCATCTTTCCGCCCTGGATCAACAAATTCTACATTCTCGACCTCAAGGAAAAGAACAGCCTGATCCGCTGGATCGTGGAACAGGGCTACACACTTTTCGTTGTCAGCTGGAAGAACCCCGATCCAAGCTATCGCGATTTTAGCCTCGATGACTATGTCGAAAAGGGCTATTTGACCGCGATTGACGAGACGAAGAAAATCACGGGCGAAAAGCAGGTCAATGCCGTCGGCTATTGCATCGCGGGCACGACGCTGTCGCTCACTTTGGCCCTGATGAAAAAGCGGGGCGACACGTCGATCAAGTCCGCGACATTCTTCACCACGCTCGCCGATTTCTCGGACCAGGGCGAGGTCGGCGTGTTTCTGTCGAACGATTTCGTCGATTCAATTGATGCGGAAGTCGAACAAGAAGGCATTCTCGACAAATCCATCATGTCGCGCACCTTTTCCTTCCTGCGCTCAAACGACCTTGTCTACGGGCCTGCGATCCGCAGCTATATGATGGGCGAAGCGCCACCGGCGTTCGATCTGCTCTACTGGAATGGCGACGGAACCAATCTGCCGGGCTGCATGGCGATGCAATATTTGCGAGGCCTGTGCCAGAGCAACAAATTCGCCGACGGCGGCTTTGAGATTTTGGGCGAGACGTTGAACATAGAGGATGTCAGCGTTCCGCTTTGTGCTATTGCGTGCGAAACCGATCATATCGCAGCATGGGACGCCAGCTATCGCGGCGTTCAGCAAATGGGCAGCCGCTCCAAGACATTCATTCTTTCCGAGTCCGGCCATATCGCAGGGATCGTCAATCCGCCCTCGAAAAAGAAATACGGACATTACACCAATGACGATTGGTCCGTTGGGCCAGAAGACTGGCGTGCCTCGGCGGAATTCCACGAAGGATCATGGTGGCCAATGTGGAGCAAGTGGCTGAAAAGCCGGTCCGGGAAAAAGGTGCCGCAACGCATTCCGGGGGACCTCAAATCGCATCCTGCGCTGTCGCCTGCCCCAGGAAAATATGTGTCGGAAACGCCAAAATCCGCCTAAATATCTGAAAACAAAAGAAACAAAAATTTGCTGCATCGCAGCATAAGGCCTTGAATTGCTGCATCGCAGCATGTATATCCTTTGCAGACGCAGAAAGCGGGTCTCCCCGCTCAACGCTTTCAAATTAGGAGAGAGACCAATGGCTAAAGCACAAAACGAATACACAAAGATGATGAAAGACATGATGGGCGCATTCCCAGTTGATATGACTGCGATGCAGGATGCTTTCAAATCGCAAGCTGACTTTGCAGACAAAATGTCGAAAGTCGTTCTGGTTGCTGCTGAGAAATCCACCGAGATTTCCGCAAACTGGACAAAATCCACAATCGGTAAAGTTGGCAACGTGACAACTGCAAAAGCCGATCCTGCGGATTACACAAAAGCAATGACAGACTTCGCTTCGGCACAAGCTGAAATGAGCTCAGAATCCATGGCTGCTTTCGCTGAAATCGCGAAAAAAGTTCAGATGGAAACTGTTGAGTTGATGATGGCCGCTGGCAAAGACATCAGCGACGACGCAACGGCTGCTGTTAAGAAAGCAACCAACGACGTCACAGCTGCTGCTAAAAAAGCCGCTGCTGCGAAGTAATTTGACTTCCCGATAGTCAACACCTCCCTGTTGGCATCTTAAACTGGCGGGTCCTTGCGACCCGCCATTTTTTATTCTGCAGCGCGTAAAGCCACGTGGGCGCGTAAGACGATCGAGGTCAAAAGCGCCTCAAGGTCGTCCGTTTCAATCGGCTTCTCCAGAAAATCGAACCCTTGGATGCGCTCACTCAGCTCGGATTTATTGTACCCCGACACGAACACAACAGCTGTTCCGAGACGAGCAAGCTCTATGCCAAGATCAATCGTTCGCTCACCATTGCCCAAATTCACATCCAGCAGTGCGACATCGATCCTGCCTGAATTGATCTCAAATTCCGCTGATCGCAAATTATGGGCAAGGCGCACGTCCTTGAAACCAAATTCGCTCAGGATCTGAGCCGTTTCAATTGCAACGATGATTTCGTCTTCAACATAGAGGATCGTTTTTTCAGAAAAGGTCATACACTACATCTTCTTCTAGTTTTCGTAACTCTTCGAATGGCACGCTCAGTTCGACGCAAAGCCCTTCGGCTTTCCAATCCATACTCACCGCCCCATGCAGACTGCCGGTTATGGTTGACGCGATCAGCTGGCTTCCAAAGCCGCGGCCTGGCTTTTGTTCAATCACCGGTCCACCGCTTTCTTCCCATCGGAACACCACGCGGTCCTGTTCGCCGTCATCAAGGCGGAACCACCTGAAATCCACACGCCCGCTGTCTTGTGAGAACGCCCCGTATTTCGCAGCATTGGTGGCCAGTTCATGCACCGCCATGCCCAAAGCCACAGCCGCGCGCGCGTTCATTTTCAGGGTTGGACCGTGCAATGTTACGCGCTCTGGGCCGTAAACTTCGGTCAATTCCGGCGCGATCAGCGCGTGGATTTCCGCCGCGCGCCAGTTTTCTTGCGTCAGGATCTTATGCGTATGCGCCAGCGCCTTAATCCGCGAGGCCAGCGTGTCCAGAACGATCCGGTCCTCGTTCGCATCGCGTCGCGCACGACCAACAAGAGCAAGCACATTGGACAACATGTTCTTAACACGGTGCTGCAACTCCAACATCACCCGGCGCAATTCAGCGGACATTTCGGTCTGCTCGGTGATGTCTCTGAAATTCACTCCAACCGCGACAATGTCCTCACCGTTCTTCACCGGATACCAATCGGTCAGGAACAGCCTGCGTTCGTCCGGGCGGGCTGCTGTCGCGCCTTCAATGCGACGCGACAACACCGGTTCGCCCGTTTCCAGAACCACATCGAATGCGCCGTTGATTTGCTCGTTAAGGTCCGGCACAACGTCACGCATTCTCTGCCCGATATGGTCTTCCACGCTCATGCCATTGATCTCGGCCATCTGCCGGTTGATCCGCAAATACGTGGTATCCGGCGCCAAAAGCGCCATTGCCTGTGGGCTGACAAAATAAAGTTGTTCAATCTCCGCCAATTGCCGTTGAGAAGCCTGGCGTTCGCGATCTGCAACCGACACCGCGCGGCTCAGCTGCGTGATATCGGTCATTGTACAAACGACGCCGCCGGTGTTTGCAAACCGATCACCAGCATAGGGTTCGATCTTCAAAATATAACGACGGCTGCCGTCTTCCGTTGCGATTTCTTCTTCAACGGGGATCGTGCTGTCCAACACGCCCTGACAGCGATTAATCAGATAACTCATGTCGATCTCGCCGCCGATGTCGTCGATCTTGCGGCCCCGATCGCCTTCGACAAAACGAAAGACGCTACGCGATTCCGGCGTGAAGAACCGCAACTTCAATTTGTCGTCGAGAAACACGGTTATGATCTTTGTCGACCGCATCAGGTTGGCGATGTCGTCGTTGGCTTCGCGCAATTCCGCAACCGTATTCTGAAGCTCATCGTTCGTGGTCGACAGCTCCTCGTTTGCCGACTGAAGCTCTTCGTTCATCGACATCATTTCTTCGTTCGAGCTTTTGAGTTCTTCGTTCGACGTCTCAAGCTCTTCGACGGTCGTGCGGATCGTCTCACGCGCCTTTTCAAGCTCAAGCTCTAGGTCATGAACATAGGAATCACCCGCACCACCGCCCTGACCCACAACAACCGCGCGATCTTCGACAAGATCGAGCCGGTCTTCAAAAACGAGGAGTCGAGAACCGTCCTCAAGATGCTCAAGCGTCAGGACAAGCCGGACCTCGCGTCCGCCCACTTTTCCCCGAAACTCCTGTTGACGCCGTCCTTCTTCGGGAAGTGCTGTCACGAACAATCTTCGGAGTGCAGGCTCAAGCTCAGGGATGATCAATTGGGTGATCCCCATCCGCGTGGATCCCGGCTTGATCCGCAAAAACTCGGATGCTCGATCCGATGTGAATGTCAAATTCCCTTTGATATCAGTCAGTAAGAATGGTGGCGCAAATTTTGTCAGGATCGTCTGACCATAGGGCTCGTGCGACAGTTCGCGAATGGCCTCATCCGGCTCAAGCGCGCGACCCTGGAACGGAACAGCCGTAATTGACGGGAAGTTCAACCGCCGCGCAGGACCCGGCCGGCGAGAGAAAACCCGCATCCGCGTGTCAATGCCAACGAACAGTTCGTCAAGATTGCGAGGCGTTTCGCTTGGACCGATGAACAAATAGCTGCTGTCTTTGAGCGCGTAGTGGAACACCGACATCGCAAAATTCTGGAGATCGGCCTCGAAATAGATCGTCACATTGCGACACGACACCAGATCAATGCGCGAAAACGGTGGGTCCTTGACGATGCTTTGGTTCGAAAACCGCACCATCTCGCGCAGCCTTGGGGACACTTCGTAACCGTTTGCCGTCGCTGTGAAATATGTGTTTAGAAAATTCTGCGGCACTTCGTCGACAATGGAATTGGGATAAATCCCCTTGCGCGCCACTTTGATCGCGTCTTCGTCGATATCCGTGGCAAACACCGAAACGCGCGGCGTCATGTCAGAGCGTTCAAGTTCGTCGGCGATCAACATCGCTATTGTGAAAGCCTCTTGCCCGGTCGAACATCCCGGCACCCAAACCCGCACTTCGTCGCTCTTTCCCTTTCCCTTCACGATCTCGGGGATCACCTTTTTGGCGAGGACTTCAAAGGCGTCAGGATCGCGGAAAAAGCTCGTGACGTTGATCAGAAGATCACGAAACAGTTTTGAGGCTTCAGTCTTGTTGCCGATCAGTTCCTTCAGATAATCGTTCGGATTTGTCAGGCCCAGAACCGACATCCGCACTGCCAGACGACGCAGCAATGTGGCTTGCTTGTAGTGGCTGAAGTCATGCCCGGTGCGGTAACTCACATGCTTTGACACGCGCGCAATGAATTCCGCGTCCGACAAAACCGACGGCTTGAGATCGGCTCTGATTGAAAAGTAATCACTGATCACATCAATCATGTCTTGCGTCGGCAGAACCATATCGTCCGCGCCGGTTTCGATGGCGCTTTTGGGCATGCCGTCGTAATCGGCCTGCTTTGGATCCTGCACAAAGACAAGCCCTCCAGCCTCTTTAATCGCGCGAATGCCGGTGCTGCCATCCGATCCGGTGCCTGAAAGAATGATCCCCACCGCACGCGGGCCAACATCGGACGCAAGGCTCTCCAGAAACTTATCAATCGGGCGGCGCAAACCGCGCGGTTTGGCAAATTCGCTCAGCTTCAGAACACCTTGCTCAATTGTCAGCATCTGCCCCGGCGGAATCAGATAGATGTTGCCGCCATCGACTTTCATCCCGTCGGTTGCGCTGTAAACCGGCGTTGACGTCCGCTTGGCCAGAAGCTCCGGAAGCAGACTTTCATGGTTTGGGTCAAGGTGTTGCACCAGCACGATTGCCAGCGAGTGGTCTTTGGGAAGGCGTGATAAAAGCGTTTGAAACGCCTCCAGTCCGCCAGCGGATGCTCCCACTCCGACGATCAATGGTCCGCTCAAAAGGCTCAGTTCAATCTGGCTGTCGTCCGGCACCGGGCGTCCTCCTTGCGCAAGAGCGCGGGATTCAGAACGCACGGTTATCGAGACAAACGAACCCTACCCTAACGTGCATCCATTTTCAGACTACACCTTCAGGTAGAATGGGTTCGAATTGCAAGCAAATTCGATTGTTTTCAGAAAATTAATACAACCTAAAGGCGTTTAAGTGCCTTCAACAAGGATGATCATGCTGTCCGCTGTTCGGCGACGAATTTCGGCAACTTCCTGATAAGCTTCGTCATAATATGCCTTCTTCGCATCTTCGAAACTTGGAAACTCGATCACGACGTGTCGCTGGTACGCCGGTCCTTCGGGCTCTTCTGACTGGCCGCCACGCACGACAAATTTTGCACCAAAGGATTCAAGAATGGGCGTATCGCGCGCCACGTATTCCTTATACGCTTCGGGGTCGCTGACGCTTATGTGGCCAATGATGTATCCTTTTGGCATGGTCGTTCCTTATGAAATCCTTGATTGGCGGTCACGCTAGACCCGCTTCGCGCGAACGGCAAGTTCACTTCTCGATCGCCAGTAAACGAATGTCTGCTGCACCGGCCTGAGCCAATTCACGCAACGCACCCGCGACCAACGCAGCTGGCAAATTCGCTTCCGCACGCAAAACTACAATTTGCCCGCTCAAATCCTCGGGCGAGATCGTCAAAAATGCTCCGTCGCCTCCAAGCGTTACCGTGTGGGCTTCCGCGCTCAATAGCTCTGCCGAAGCGACCAAAGGCGGCTCAACCGCATCGGGGTCAGGCGGCGCAATCACAGCCACCATCAGAAAAAAGATCAGCAAAAGAAATGCCACGTTGATCATCGGCACAATTGGATCCGCACGGCGTCTCGGAGGGGATGCCAGATCAATCATTCGACCAATACCAAGTTGGTCAAACCGCCGCCGCGCAAAATGGCGATCACATCCACCAAACGCTGCAAATCGGCGCCGTCGCCCGCCCGCAAAATCACAGTATCTTCAGAAGCGTGCGTCAAGCTCTTCACCGCATCCAACACCTCGGATGCATCGATAACCTGTCCATTCAATTGAAGCGTTTCGGCCCCAATATCCAACAACCGTGGCGGACCTTCATATTCCTCACCTCCGCCGATGCCCCCAGAGATCGGGACGCTCATCTCACGCTCAAAACTTGCGGCAAGCATGAAGAAAATCAGCAAAAGGAAAACCACGTCGATCATCGGGGCCAGCCCGATGCGCCGCGCAGAAGGCCCTCTTGCCAGTTGAAGCGTCATTCCGCCGCTCGTGCATGTTCGCGTTTGGGCGCAAGAAAGACGCGCATAAGCAAGTCTTCCAAATCGGAGGCCACGTGATCTATCACACCCTCAAACCACGAATGCGCAAGCGACGCCGGGATCGCGACCGCCATGCCGGCTGCCGTCGTTAAAAGGGCTTCCCAAATCCCTCCGGCCAACACCGAAGGGTCAGCGCGCGCGCCGGTGGTTTGAAGCGCCTGAAAGGCCGCGATCATACCGATCACCGTGCCAAGCAGACCCAAAAGCGGCGCGACTGTCGCGACGACATCCAAAACACGCAAACCCCGGCGCGCTTCGGATAAAGTGCGCCGTGCCACGCGTTCGGCCTCGTCGCGTGCGTCCTCCCGGCTCCGTCGCGGATCAAGATGGGCCGCCATCGCTGCGCGCACCACCGAAAGCCGCATTCCGCCGCCCTCTCCTGTCTCGACCGCACGGCCGTCCTCAAACGCGCGCACGGCCTCTTCCGCCCGCGCGCCGCCCCAGGCGCCCAAGGCAACCAATCGCCCGATTTTCCAAAGGATCACAGTCAGCGCAACCACCGACAAAGCCGCAATCACCCAAAGCACGATGCCGCCACGATCCAAAAGCGTCAGGTTATCTGCGATGTCCATCTAAACAGGCTCCAAAAATCCTAAACATGCTCCAAAAATCACGCCGCCACCCTGCCCGGCCCGACTTCCAAGCGCAAGACAGTCCGCTTGCCCACGACGCGTTCCCCTGCTCTAGTCAGGCACATGCCGGAACTTGACCTCATCCTAAAAGGCGCGCGCGTCCTGACGTCCCAAAGTGACGGCATGGCCGATATTGGCATTTCGAACGGCGTCATCACGGCTCTCGGCTCCATAACCACCCCAACCATCCAAACCATTGATGCAACAGGTAAAATCATCACACCCGGCGGCGTCGACGCGCATTGCCACATCGAACAATTGTCCGGCATGGGGTTGATGAACGCCGATACATTCGAAACCGCCACCCGCTCGGCTGCAATTGGTGGCACGACGACAACCATCAGCTTTGCCCCGCAATCCGCGGATATGCCCCTCGCTGATGCGCTAAAGGATTATGAAAAGCGAGCCGCGCGCGGCGCTCTCATCGACCACGCTTTCCACATTATCCTGAGCGACCTCGACGCGCCGGATATCCGGCGGGATCTGCGAAATGCCATCCGCGCCGGTCACCGTTCGATCAAGGTGTTCACAACCTACAACATCCAGCTTTCCGACCGCGACATCTGCGACGTGCTTGCCATCGCTAAGGAAGAAGGCGCGCTCGTTTGCGTCCATGCCGAAAACGACGGTTTGATCGGCTGGACCAAGGATCAATTGCTGAAATCGGGCAAAACCACACCGCCATTTCACGCAATTTCTCATCCTCGCCTCGCTGAGATTGAAGCCGTCGATCGCTTGATCCGCTTTGCGGAGTTTTTCGCGACACCCGTCATGCTCTTTCACATATCCACACGTGAAGCGGTTGACGCCATTCGCTCCGCCAAGGCGCGCGGCGTTCCGGTCTGGGCCGAAACCTGCCCGCATTATCTTTTCATGACGGCCGAGGTGCTCGACGCCGACGGCGACACCGGCGCCAAGTGGATGTGCTCACCACCCCAACGCACAAAAGACGACCATTGCGCCCTTTGGGACGGGCTAAACGACGGTACGCTGTCGTTGGTCTCTTCCGATCACGCACCTTATCGCTTTGATAAAACAGGTAAACTTTCCGCTGGTCCGGGCGCTGATTTCTCGAAGAAAGCCAACGGCTTGCCCGGTCTCGAAGTGCGTATGCCGCTCATGTTTGATGCGATGATGAACGGCGAAAAACTGACCCCTCAGAAATTTGTTGAGCTGAATTGCACGGCGCCTGCCCGACTTCACGGATTGCCAAACAAAGGCGATATCGCACCGGGCTATGACGCTGATCTGGTCATCTGGGACAGCGAGAAAACGATCACTTATGGCGCAAACGACCTCCACGACAACGTGGGATACAACCCTTGGGAAGGCTACACGATCACCGGCTGGCCAACCCATGTTTTCTTGCGCGGACAGGAGATCGTGACAGGCGGCGCGCTTCAGACCGACCCTGGCCGAGGGCGCTGGATCACCCGACCGCATTTGGGGATCACGACCGATGCTACGCCTGCTCGCGAGTATGTCGAGGCCACCAGATGATGCGGCCCGACGCCCCGGAACTTGCCATCACATTTCTCTATTACCGCGATCTTTCGCGCGCCGAGACCTTCTATCGCGACATGCTCGGCCTGCCGCTTGCCATTGATCAGGGATGGGCGAAAATATTTCGCCTCGCGGATGGCGCACATGTTGGTTTGGTCGACGAAGCAAGGGGCATGAACAACTGGCAGGCGCAGAAATGCGTCCAGCTTTGTTTGCGCGTTGCCGACGTAGATGCCTGGTATGACTGGGCCAATACAAACGAATTCAACGACGTAAGCGAAATGTTCCGCAACGACGAGATCGGCATTCGCGCCTTTGTCTTCTTCGACCCCGAAGGCTATCAAATCGAAATTCAGACCCCGACACGACCCGGCGCATGACCCTCTTCGTGATCAACCCCAATTCAACGCAAGCCGTCACCGACGGTATTGATGCGGCCATCTCCCCATTGCGGCAATGGGGCCAAAAGATCGAATGTCTGACCCTCGCAGATGGGCCACCGGGCATCGAAACCGATCAGCATGTGGTTGATGTCGTCGCACCAACACTTGCGCTGGTGGAAACTTTGAAGCCCCGCGCCACAGGTTTCGTCATCGCCTGCTTTTCCGACCCCGGCGTCGCCGCCCTGCGGAAGATCACACCCCTGCCCGTTCTGGGCATCCGCGAGGCGGCCATCACCCAAGCCCTCACCCTCGGGCACAGGTTCGGGATCATCGCCATTGGCGAAGCCTCCATCCCGCGCCACCTTGCCGCGGTTGAGGCCATCGGTGTCACCGCGCGCCTTGCCGGGGACCGCGCTCTTGGCCTCTCGGTTGTCGACCTCTCTGATGCAACGAAAACCGAAGCGCGCCTCACACACATCGCCAAAACCCTGCGCGATACTGACAAGGCCGACGTGCTCATCCTCGGATGCGCCGGAATGGCCCAATACCGCGCAACCCTCGAAGCCAGCGTCGGCATCCCTGTGATTGACCCTTGTCAGGCCGCCGTTGCCTTGGCACTTGGACGCATTACTCTTAACCAAACTCACCAGCCGGAGATCGCACATGCTTGACGCAACCGCCAAAGGTGTCTTCACCATCGCCGCCACGCCCTTTCTTCCCGATGGCGCGCTCGACACTGACAGCCTTGATCGCATGACGGACTTCTATCTCGAGCGCGGCGCGACCGGCCTCACCATCCTCGGGATCATGGGGGAAGCGGGAAAACTGACCGCCGCCGAAAGCGCGCAAGTCATCGAACGCGTCTGCGCGCGTGCCGATGTCCCGGTGATCGTCGGCGTCTCCGCGCCTGGGTTCGCCGCCATCGAAGCGCTCTCCAACGTCGCCATGGAAAAAGGCGCGGCGGGCGTGATGATTGCACCTCCCGGCAACTTGAAAACCGACGCCCAGATTACAAGCTATTACCGAACCGCTGGCGAACGCCTCGGCGACATCCCTTGGGTTATTCAGGACTTCCCACTTGTCACAGGCGTGCAGATTGACCCCGGCGTCATTCTCAACATCGTCGAGCAGAACCCGGCCTGCGTGATGCTCAAACACGAGGACTGGCCCGGCCTTGAGAAAATCGCGGCCCTGCGCAAAGCCAGTGACAAAGGCGCGCGGCGCATTTCGATCCTGTGCGGCAACGGCGGCCAGTTTCTTCTTGAGGAAATGATCCGTGGCGCCGATGGCGCAATGACCGGCTTCGCCTATCCCGAAATGATGCGCGATGTTGTCAAGCTGATGAACGCCGGCGACGAAGCGGTGGCGCGCGATGTCTTTGACGCCTACCTCCCGCTCATCCGATACGAAAGCCAACCGGGTCTCGGCCTCGCCATCCGCAAATACATTCTCGCAAAGCGCGGCGCGATCGCCCATGACAGCGTGCGCGCACCGGGGCCCAAACTTTCAACCGCTGCCATCGCCGAAATCGAAACTCTGATCGCACGACAAGACGCCCGACTGGCCGCACTCTGAACCCGCTTCATTTTTCCAAAAATACTCAAACCAAAACAGTGGACAAAACCGCAAGCGTGGCCATAAGACCATCTTTACGTTGGTCAAAGAATTCCCATGCTTTTCTTGGCGCAAAACACAACATATAGTGGCAACAATCGGCGGGAACGGGACCGCCCGTAAGAACAGAGGCAGGCAGTGGCCCATATAATCGTCGTTGGAAACGAAAAAGGCGGCGCGGGGAAATCCACCGTGTCGATGCATATCGCGACCGCGCTTGTGCGCATGGGGCATGTGGTGGGGGTCCTTGATCTTGACCTCAGACAACGCAGCTTCGGGCGCTACGTCGAAAACCGCAGGACGTTTCTCGAGACAGAAAACCTCGATCTGCCCAGCCCGATCTACCGCGAACTCCCCAAGATCAGCGCCGACAGCCTCGGCCCCGGCGAGAACGTCTATGACCAGCGGCTGTCAGCCGCCGTGACCGGCCTTGAACGCGAAGTCGAATTTATCCTGATCGATTGCCCCGGCTCTCACACCCGCCTTAGCCAGGTCGCCCATTCCCTCGCCGATACGTTGGTCACGCCGCTGAACGACAGTTTCGTCGACTTCGATCTGCTGGCGCGGATCGATCCGCAAACCAACAAAATCCTCGGGCCATCGGTCTATTCAGAAATGGTCTGGAATGCCCGCCAGTTGCGCGCGCAGGCGGGGCTTGATCCCATCGACTGGATCGTGGTGCGCAACCGCGTCGGCGCGCAAGCCATGCACAACAAGAAAAAGATGGCCGAGGCGGTCAATTCGCTGGCCAAACGCATCGGCTTTCGTGTGGCGCCCGGATTTTCGGAACGCGTCATTTTCCGGGAACTTTTCCCACGCGGTCTGACGCTCTTGGATTTGCGCGACATCGGCATTCAGAACATGAACCTGTCAAACGTCGCAGCGCGTCAGGAATTGCGCGAGCTTTTGAAAGAAATCCGTCTGCCCGGAGTCACGGTCGACTTTTAAACCGACCAAAGGCCTTGAGAAATCCGTGAGCCACATCGCCAAGGGCCGCGCGCATCGGGTGTTGCCTGCTCTCGGCTGCCTGAAATTCGCTCTCGATGATCTCTTCCTGAGACGCAATCGGCTGAAAGAACGTGAGCGGGTGTAAACCGTTTGTGGCATTTGACGATGCCGCACCACGGCGGCGGGAAGTCCCGCGCTTTGGCAAGCGCCGATAGACCATCATCCCGCCCCCGATAACGATCACAAGGAAACCAACCCAAAACAAAACCATCTGTTTTCGCGTGTCATCCCCGACCGGCGCGGCACTGGTTTTGGGCGCCACATAGGGCGACACCAACGGAAGCGCAGCGGCATCGGGTCCTAGCATCTCGTCGAGCGTCTCTTCGAACGCGTCTCCGCCCAGCACACCGTCCCAAAAGGCCCGGTTAAAGATCGCGCCCGATGTCGACACCACGATACCGTCATAACCTTCACCAATCATTTGCAACCCAAAGTCGCGCAGAATACGCGGCGCGCTCCCGCGCTCGGTCACATCATAGACGAAGATAGCCGCGGGTTGCGGGTTGCGTGCGCCACTGGGGCGCGCAACGGGGCGCGGCGCACCTTGCGCGCGTCCGGAATGGTGCGCGATATGGCTCAATGCGCGGGCACGCCCGCCTTCACTCACTGGATAGACCGGAAGAAACACAAACCGTTCCTGATCCGCGCCTTCCCCGAAATACCGGATGGCGGCATGGCCTAGATGCACCTCGGCCAGCACGCTCACTTCATTCAGCATATTTGCGTGCACTTCAGGATCGAAATCCTGCACCAGAACCGGGTCCGGCAAGCCAACCTTTTGCGCCAACGTCTGGTCGGCAAGTTTCTGGTCGTGCACATATCCAAGCAGCATCGACGCCCCCAAAAGGAAGCTCCCGGCGGTTAACCACATCCGTGGTGCCTTGATCAGATGCTTGAATTTTTGCGACACAGTCACGACGTCCTGTTACTCAAACTCTCTACGTTCACCGATCATGCAGAGTTAACGGGGCGTTTACGTGACCCTTTCGCGGAACATTGTCCGCGCACCCGCGACAGTCTGTTTGCAAGAATGCCAGCAATGGCCACTTCAGGGGACGGGAAATCATCCAATGTGTCCCGTCCGCCGCCCCAATTTGGCGAAACCTTGACCAGCTGAGGTCAATGTCGCGCCTTTGATCCGATGTAGCGTCGGATCATACCACCGCGTTTGACTCGCGAAGTGGCACAACATTTTGAGCCGCGATTTCACGCAACCACGCCTCATATGGCGTCTTTGGGCGACGGGAATCGACTATGAACGCGCCCAGCGATGAGCAGAGCGAAAACGAAATCCCACCAAGTACAAATGCAACCAAAAACAACATCACAACCTCGAACTCGTAACTAAACCAACACTTAACTTCACACACTTTAGCCAACTTGGCCGAGTTGAGGGTGCCGACACACAACACACGACACCCTCATCAACTCGCTAGACTTAGCTTTTACTCGTACACACACATGGCAAACTCAAAAACAAACAACTCGTTACTGCCATGATCATAATTTGCCATGCTAATGGGGCATTAGTTTGACTTATATCAAAGTTTATTCAGTTAAAATCGGCGTTTTTTAGGGAATCTGCTCAACGATCTTTTTGAAACCTTGGTGATCGTTTCCAGATCCAAGACAAGCGCCCAATTTCTAGGTCAGAAGGGCCGCGACTCCGGGCAGATCAGTGATTCCCACGATTTCCACCGCATCCAGCCGCCGGCCCAAACGTTCTTCAAGCGCCAAAACCAGCCGAAAATGCGCCAGACTATCCCAGCTTGGCGTCGTGCCAAGGCTCGTTTCGCCATCCACCTCGCCCACTGAAAGCCCAAGCGCTGTCGCGACGATCTCTTTTGCAGCCAAATCACTCGTCATGACGTTTCATTCCGGCGCTTTTCGATCCAGTCGTCTTTCAGGAATTCGAAGTGGAGCGTGTCGAACAATTCATTCGTCGCCGGACAACGCCAGGATTTGCGGTCATGCCCGATCAGCCGAAACCCCAGCTTTTTGTAATTATAGATCGAGCTGAAATTCCGCTCCAGCACGCGCCCGAAAAATCGCTCAACCCTTGGCGATTGGCTGAAGTGATCCATCAGACCCGCGCGCACTTCTTCGAATACGCCTTTGCCCCACCAGTCCTCGGCATGCACCACGATGGCAAGCTTGACCGTCCCTGACCGATCCAGCGTAATCCGGTGCGCGCCGATCGTCCCTTTAATCTCCTTGGCGACTATCGCGTGATAGAACAGCTTGGAGCCATCGGGCTTTCCGATCTTCTTCACCCACTCCGATTGAGAATACGCCGCTTCGCCGAACATCAGGCTTTGCAGCGTGTCGGGGTTCGTCCGCCAAGGCGCGGTGACTTTAATGGCCTCACTCTGATTGCAAGGAACAAGATAAAACCGCTCGGTTTCGACGTGTTTCGAAAGGAACGCATCCGGCTCTGTCTTTTTTGCAAAACTCAGGACCATTTCGCCACCATCTCCCCGCGAACATCCGCGCGCGCAATCTTTCCACGATCATTCTTCGGGATGTCGTCAACGATCTCAAGCTGAAACGGAACGGCTTCAATCCGCGCGTGCGCCCGGCACCAGTCCAAAAGCGCTTCAGCCGTCAGCGCAGGCGATTGCGCCTTCACCACCGCCCCGACAACTTCGCCCGATATTTCGTCGGGGATGCCAAAGGCACAGGCTTCGATCACATCCACATGGCGCTCCAGAAGCATATCCACTTCCTCGGCCAGCACTTTGATCCCACCACGATTGATCTCGTGCTTATTGCGTCCAAGCAATCGCAACGTCTGGTCCGCTTCAAGCTGCCCAATATCGCCGGTCAGCATATAGTCGCCCTTCATTAGCGCGCGTGTCGCTTCTGGCGCGCCCCAAAGGCCCAGCATCATCGATGGGCTTTTAACCGCAACCTCGCCCTTGCCCACATCACACAATTGCCCCTCGCGCAGAACCTTGAACGCACCGCCCCATGGTCGCCCGACGAACCCTTCGGCCACGCTCGCGTCCGTCAACCGCCCGCCGGACACCCAGTTGGCGGTTTCGGTCATGCCATAAGTATTGAAAACCTCGCCCGTACCGCACCAGTCGCAAATGCTGCGCCAAAGCGGCTCCGACAACGGGGCCGAACCGACATGAACGCGAACCGGTGCCGATTTGGGCGGCGGTGACATTTGCAAAACCATCCGCCACATCGAAGGAACCGAACTGAAAAATGTGATATCAAGACGATCAAGCGTCGCCCCAAAGCCGGGCAATTCAGCGACTCCAAGCGTCGGCATAAGGTGAACCGTCTGCCCGGCATAAAGCGCGCTCAGGCAATTGCCGATAAGCCCGTGCCCAAAGAAAAGAGGCAAAGTGCAAAGCGTCTCGCGCAAAGACTCCTCTCCAATCTCAGCCACATTCAACTCCAAACGACGCTCCAAAGTCGCAAGGCTATGAACAATCCCCTTCGGGTCACCCGTCGTGCCCGACGTCATCAAGATCAACGCGGCCCCCGGCAATCCGTTGTCCAACGCCGTTTTTGGCTCGAAGCTTTGCCGTCCGCCCCCGTCCACCCAAAGGCGCGCACCGACTTTGGCCACGACCCGCGCCTTTTCGTCCTCTGACAGTTTGGGGTTCACCAACACCGCGCACGCCCCAAGCGTCCAAACCGCGAAAAGCGCCGTGAGGCAGGCAAGCGGATCACTTTCGGCCACGACGACGCGCGCACCGGCCTCAACCCCCACCAATCGTATAGCGGCGGCCTCCACATCGACACGGGCCGACAGGGCTTCATGATCCAACGCCGCACCGGTGCGCACATCGCGCAACATCATGCTTTGTGGAATGCTTTTCAAAAGGTTCGTGGTCGCGAATGTCATCAGTCGAGCGGCTCTAGCACTTCGTAAATCAGCGTCCCCTGATCCGGTCCCGTCCACTGCGCCGAAGACCAGATGTAGCCTGTGTCAGCCTCAACCAGGTGACGGTTTTCAAACCGCGTTCCGCCTGCCTCACAGGTTTCGGCCACCACAACGACATCGACGCGTCGATCCAAGATCTCATGCGGCTTTGACGAGCCAGTTTGAAAAACGCAGTCAAATCGCACCGCCGTGCCAAGCCCGGTTGAATCCAACATATAGTGCCGCTCCACTGTCGCGGGCCAGTCACCAATCGGACGCGGATTGGCAATCGGGTCCATCTCGACAGTCTCAACCGGTTCAAGATTATAGCCGTATCCATAGGTGCTTTGGATCAACCCACCTTCCAAAACCAACCGACGATCACCGCGCGCGCTATAGGTGATCCGCCCTTCGTCCCCGCGCACCGCGACCAGCAAACCGGTCTTTTCAATCAACGTTTCTTCGACACGCAACATGGCAAGGCCCAGTCGGTCAACCTGCGCGCGCGTGATGGTTTTGGCGACGTCCGGCGCTGACGCCTCCGCCGTTTCAGACGCGCGCAATTCGCCAAGCACAGCCGCCGTAACCTCGTTTGGCCCGGACGAGGAACAGCTCGCAAGGCCAGCCATCATAACAACAATCGCTAAAGGCTGCTTCATTTCCAAAACGTCCCCCATGCATCAACTACCCGACGCGCATTGGCACGGCGAACGCGGGTGATCAAACGATCGGGCGTCGCCACACGCGCACCGGCATCGCCGAAATTTCCACCAAGCCGCAACGTGCTTTTGCGCCGAGTTTCAATCGGGGCCAGCGTCGAAAACGGGATTTCAACGCGCGCTCCTATCTTCACTTTTTCGTCGCGATTATCTTCCGTCAGCGTCGCAAATGTCGCCACATCCCACCCGTTGGCGAAACTGCGCGACACGGTCAGCGTCGTGCCCCAGTCCCCGGCCAAATAGCGCCCGACATCCACCTGCGCGCCCAACCCCTTGAACCCCGTGTTCCAATAAAGCGAAACGTGCCCCGTCACAGCGTCCAGATCCAAAACCCCGAATGCATCATCATAATCGCGTTTTCTGGCATAGGTCACTTCGCCACCAAGCGCCCAGTTCGTCGCATCCGGCGTCCACAAAATCTCTGCGCTCGCACCCGCATATTGCCGTTCCAAAATGCCAAACGCCAACCGCGAATGAAGCGCGGGCGCAGGCTTCGCGATATGCGCGGCAAACAGGCGATCTAAGCGAACACTGCGCTGATCATAGGCGGACGCATCACTGCGCACGCTTGGCGTTGCGGGCGGTGCCGCACCGGACCCACCACCTGCCAATTGATAAGAAAGCGTACCAGAGGCGTAAAATGACCGTGAGAAGTCATAGCGTCCTTGAGCAAACAGGGCGAGTTCCGGCTCAAACCCACCGGTTGAATCTATAGCAAGTGCCACAGCGGGCGTGGCAGACCATGAAAAGCCACCTTCAAAAGGCCGGACCCAATCATATTCCTCCGCGCGCCTCACCTCGTTGCGCGTTGCGATTAATGTCCGACTCTCCGCGCCGCGCCCCGGCGTGTTTTCAAGCGTTTGGATGCCGTCACGCGGCACAAGAAACGTGGTTGTCGCCACACCGCGCTCGAAAACCGTGATGTTAAACGCCTCGACCGAGGCGGGCGCGACGCCCGACAAAATACGTGCTGTGCGTCCGACGACGTTGGGGATCGCGGCGGTCCCGCGTGTCGCAACGCCGACTGACAAGACATTCGATGCAGCCGAAAATCCAACAAGCTGGATTGACGCCTCACCCAATCGCTCCTCCGCGGCACGCTGCAAAGCCGCCGCAACATTCGCATCTGTTGCCCAGCCTGCGTTGTTACGTCCGGCCGTTGGGCGCGGCGTGAACAACGGTGGCGGTGCCCCAAGATCGGGCGGGAACAAAGGCCGCGTCGGATTGGCCGACAATGTCAGCGCGACCCCAAGCGTTTCCCCGCCGCGCTGAAACGCTGTGATGTCCAAGCCCTCAGCCACCCGATAATGCGC
>CALLWO010000149.1 GCA_938016355.1 uncultured Boseongicola sp.
GATCAAACGCCTTGAACCCTTGGAAAAAGAGCGCCCGGAAATGTTCGCGCCCTAGGCCGGGCGTTCTGGCGTCAAACAGACAGGTTGACCCGTTATGAAAGCCACAGACTCCATTCTTTTGAACACCCGCACCAAGGTGCCTGTGCCGCTGACCCGCATGGGTTTTGGCGGCGCGCCGCTTGGGAACCTCTATCGCAAGATTTCCGAAGAAGACGCGCAAGCCGCGTTGCAGGGGGCCTATGACGCGGGCATTCGCTATTTCGACACGGCGCCGCAATACGGGCTTGGGATATCCGAGGGGCGGTTTGGCGTGGCGATCAATCGGTTCGGGGATCCGGACGTGCGCCTGTCGACCAAAATCGGGCGGCTTCTGGTGGATTGCGCGCCCGAGGAGGTGACACCCGAAGCCTTTGTCGACGTGCCCCAAAAGCAGATCGTGTTTGATTATACCTATGACGGCGTGATGCGGTCGTTCGAGGCGAGCAAGGCGCGGCTTGGGTTCGACAAGATCGACATTCTTCTGGTCCATGATGTCGATGTGTTCAGCCATGGGTCGCAAGACGTGAGCGACGCAAAGGTGCGCGAATTGTTCGACGGCGGGGGATACCGCGCGCTTTCAGAGTTGCGTGAGGCGGGCGAAGTCGCGGCGATTGGCGCGGGTGTGAACGAATGGGAGGTTTGCGAAAAGCTGCTCGGACTGGGCGACTTTGATGGCTTCCTTTTGGCCGGGCGTTATACGCTTTTGGAGCAGGAGGCGCTGACGTCGTTCCTGCCGCTTTGTGTAGAGCGCGACGTCGGGATCATCTTGGGCGGGCCGTATAATTCCGGGATTTTGGCGACGGGTGCGGTGCCGGGCGCGAAGTATAATTACGAGGACGCGCCCGAACCCATCCTTGATCGGGTTCGGAAAATCCAGGCGGTGTGCGATGCACATGACACCAAGCTGATCGCGGCGGCGTTGCAATTCGTGCTGGGTCATCCGGCGGTCAAAACGGTCATTCCGGGCGCCGTGAACGGTCAGGAAGTTGCGGCAAATGTCGCGTTGCTGGAAACGCAGATCCCGGATGGGCTCTGGTCTGATCTGCGCAGTGAAGGGTTGATCCGGGCGGATGCACCGTTGCCTTCTGACGCTGCGCCAAGCTGATGCGTATTGATGCCCATCAGCATTTCTGGAAGCTGGAGCGGGGCGATTATGACTGGTTGACGCCCACGCTTGCTGCGATCTATCGCGATTTTCTGCCCGAAGACCTTACGCCAACGCTTGCGCGTCATTCCATCGGCGGCACCGTGCTGGTTCAGGCGGCAGCAAGCGTCGCGGAAACCGAATTTATGCTTGGTCTTGCCGCGGATCATTCCTTTATCAAAGGCGTGGTGGGTTGGGTCGATTTCGAAGACCCGGGCGCACCGGAGGAGATCGCGCGGCTTGCGGCAAACCCGGCTTTGGTGGGATTGCGCCCGATGATTCAGGACATTGCCGATCCGAACTGGATGTTGCGCGCGGACCTGACGCCAGCGTTTGAGGCGTTGATTGCCCATGACCTGACCTTTGATGCGCTCACTTTACCGCCTCATCTGCCAAACCTTTCGACGATGCTGGCGCGCCATCCAAATATGCGGTGCGTCATTGATCACGGTTCCAAACCTTTGATCGAAGCCGGTGTGATGGACAGTTGGGCCGAGGATATGGCGCGGCTTGCGCGCGACACGGCGTGTTATTGCAAAATCTCGGGGCTGGTGACCGAGGCGGCAGAGAACTGGACGGTGTCGGATCTGGCGCCTTATGTGGATCACCTGTTGGCGTGTTTTGGCCCCGAGCGGCTGATCTGGGGCAGCGACTGGCCGGTCTGCACTTTGGCGGCGGGCTATGATGAATGGGTGGAGGCCACGGATCGCTTGCTCAATTCGCTTTCAAGTCCCGACAAGGATGCGATATTGGGGGGCAACGCCTTTCGGGCATACAGATTGATGGAAACCGACCCTTGATTGAGACCGCAAACCGACCCGTGATCGCCATTGGCGGCGAGAACCTGATTGATCGCGTGCAAACCCCCCAGACCGACGGGACGCTGAGCATTGTGAACAACCCCGGCGGATCGCCCTTTAACGTGGCCGTTGCGCTGTCGCGCCAGGGGGGAAACACCCATTACCTGACGCCGATTTCGACCGACGACATGGGCGCACTTTTGGCCGGACGGCTGGAAGAGGCGGGCGTGCATATCGCATCACCGCGCAGAGCGGAGCCGACCACGCTGGCCGTCGTCACATTGAAAGACGGCATTCCAACTTACGAGTTTCACCGCGACGGCACGGCGGAACGTCAGGTCACGGTGGACGGTGTCACCGCCATTATGCCTGCGGGAACCGCGGCCTTGCACGTGGGTTCGCTGGCGTTGATCGAGGGCGACGATGCGGCCGCCTGGGAAGCGCTTTTTCATCAGGCGCGCAGCAATGGCGTGTTTGTGGCACTTGATCCGAATGTGCGCGCGTCGCTGATCCATGACGGGCCCACCTATCGCGCGCGGATGATGCGGCTGTTCAAGGCGGCGCATCTGATCAAGATGAGCGACGAGGATTTGGAGTGGATTTATCCCGGCAAGTCGCTGGCGGATGCCTTTGATGCGCTGTGCGCTGATGCCGAAGCTGCGCTGATTGTCCTGACAAAGGGTGGCGACGGGGCCGAAGGGGTCACCAAAAACCATCACGTGCGCATCGCCGCGCCAAAGGTTGAAGGCTTGCGCGATACCATTGGCGCAGGAGACACGTTCATGGGCACGTTGCTGGCGACGTTGGCGGCGATGGATGCGCTGGACCCGGCGAAGCTTGCGGCGTTTGACGCCGACGATATTACCGCACTTTTGCGTCGTGCGGCGCAGGCGGCGGCATTGAATTGCGCGCGTGAGGGTTGCGATCCGCCGACGCTTGCGGAACTTGACGCAGCACTGGCTTAAGGGGTCGCGATGACGCTCTATCTGGATACGGCGGACACCTCGGAATGGGCGGATCTGATCCCGACGGGAATGTTTCGCGGGATCACTACAAACCCGTTGCTGGCCGCACGCGCCGGATATGCTTATGGCGAGATGAACTGGAGCGATCTGGCCGCGCGTGCGCGCGATCTGGGCGCGGGCGAGCTTCATGCGCAGGTCTTTGGCCCCGCCGAAAGCTACGTGGATTGGGCCGGCGCGCTCTACGAAGTTGGGCGTGGGCGAGGCATTGAAACAGTGGTGAAAATTCCACTGGTCGAGGCCGCCGTGCGGGTCACCCCTGCGATCAAAGCGCTTGGCGGGCGCATCCTGATGACGGCGTGTTACGACGCGAAACAGATGTTTGTGGCCCAATCGCTTGGCGCCGATTTCATCGCGCCCTATTACGGACGGATGATGGAAGCCGGGATCGATGCGAATGCACATCTTGCGGCGATGAAGGACATTCAGACCACGGGCGACAAGGCTTGCGAGATCGTGGTGGCGTCCTTGCGAAGTACGGCGCAAATGGTCGAGCTTGCGACCCAAGGTCAGGACATTTTCACCATCGCCCCGGCCATTGCGCGGGATCTTCTTGTCGATGAACGCAGCGTGGCGGCGTTTGCCGATTTTGAGAAAGCGGCGGGCGGATAGGACCTTTTGTCTGCAAAGAGCGGGCGGGCGCAAACTTTGACCCGCCGCGCTTAGTTTTTCGACGTAATCACATCTCGTGAACGGGTGCGACTTCGACGGTGCCTTTGCCACCATCGAGGATCGGGCAGCCCTTGGCCATTTCGCAGGCGGCTTCCACCGTGTCGGCCTTAACAACTGTGTAGCCCGACAGCGGGTTTGCGCCGCCATTATCAGCCACGCCGTCGACGCTGACGGTTTTCGACATACCCACCGGTGCGCCGCCATCTACGACCGCGTCCCCCATCGCGCCATACCACGCGTTCCACGCGGCCATGACTTTCTCACCTTCTTCAGGTGTCTCGGGCATGCCGCCACCGTGATAGGCAAAAACAAAATTAGGCATAATATTTCCTCCGTTACGCGGGCGACGTTATGTCAGCCCGTTCTCTAGTTTCTCAAGCAAAGCAAGCCATCCCCGTGTGTG
>CALLWO010000150.1 GCA_938016355.1 uncultured Boseongicola sp.
TTCGGCGACAGCGCGCGTTTGTCGTCACACTATATACCGTCTTACGAGGGCCATCTCTTGTGCTGCCGCAAGGGGATCGGCTGGGCAATGATGCCGACCGTGACGGTTGGGCCGCTGGTCGAAAGCGGCGAACTGGTTGAGGTTGTTCCCAATGTGCGCGTCCAAACGCCGCTTTTCTGGCAATCGCGCTCGCAATCAAGCGCGAGCCTGCGCCGCCTTTCCGAACTGGTGTCCGAAGTTGCCGCCGGCAGCCTGACGCCGGTCGAAGGTGTCACGATGGACGCTCAGGTCGCGGAATAAACCTCGCACAAGATCTCGCCGATCAATGTGCAATCTTCGGTCGAAAACGTCAGCGGCAAGCGCATATCAAAAAGCGTCGACAAGATCTCGTCGGAGCGTGGCAGCGATTGCGGCGGCCCATATCGCCATGACGTGTGGTTCGATGTGAACCCTTTGGGGTCATCTGATCCAAACCACTTCAATTCGACTCCACGCGCCGCGGCGCGGGCGACAAAATCAACGCACTCAGCCTCGCCAAAGCCCGGAATGCGAAACTGGATCGACGAGGCGACCATATATTCCGCCTGCGGACGACGCGGCGTTTGCAAGGCAGGTTCGGCAGCAAGCGCGTTTTCAACCGCGCGATAACGCGCGTTCCAGCGCTCGGCATTCTGATCGATCAGCTTCAGTTGCGGGCGCAGGATCGCGGCGCGCAAATTATCCATCCGTGCCGACAGGTTCGGCGTTTCCAGCCGGATCTGCGCAAATGCCTCGGCCTCCGGCGCGGCCCCGTGGCGCTCATAAAGCATATAGCTGCCCGACAGGATCACCGCGCGCGCCATCACATCAGGATCGCGCGTCGTCAAAAACCCGCCTTCGCCTGAATTGATATGTTTATAGGTCTGGGCCGAAAAGCATCCTGTGACGCCGAAATTTCCCGACCGCGTGGTGCCCCACTTCGCGCCCATCGTATGCGCGCAATCCTCGATCACCTTGACGCCCGCCGCATCCGTCACCGCCATCAGACGATCCATATCGCAAAGATGCCCGCGCATATGGGACAACAACAGAAAACGCGCGCCGCTGGTTTCAATCTTGGCGGCGAGATCATCAATGTCGATGCGCAGGTTCTCGTCCACCTCGACCAGCACCGAGCGTGCGCCAACAGCCTCGATTGCGCCAGGCACGGGGGCTAGTGTGAAGGCATTTGTCAGAACCAAGTCACCGGCTTTGACGCCGCTTGCGCGCATGGCGATCTGCATCGCCTGCCCGCCCGAAGTAACCGCCAGACAATAGGGGGCGCCTTGCCAGTCCGCATACTCGCGTTCCAAAAGCGCGGTTTGGGATGTCTCGTTCGGGTCGGTATTGTAGCGGTGCAAACGCCCGGAGCGCAGCACAGCGACCGCCGCTTCGATGGCCGCTTCGGGAATGGGTTCCTGTTGAGTGAACGAACCAGAGAACGTTTTGACGGACATCGGCGCACCTTCGATCGAAAAAGCAATGCTGCAAAACAGCCATTGCACCTCAATCGACAATCGCCCGCGGCGTCAACGACGTTTGGTGTCCTTGTGCGCAGCCAAGGCGCGAATTAGTCCGGCGCCGAGCCACGGTCGGGCCGGAACCGTTTGCGCCTTCCCGACCATCCCGGTGCCCGTTCCAGACGGGCAGGCCGCCATACTTCTTTCTTAAAACCATCTCGCGCGTCGGGCGCGCCAGCCGGCATCCCAAAGAACACGTGCGCGAGGCACCGGGCGAGAAGGGACGGGGTAGGGGGCATGATGTCAGCCTTTTGCGATTGCGTTGCCCGAAATTCCCGCCTTCGCCCCTACATCACCACCGACGCGATCCGCCCAACACGCGACCAACCCGTAAGTCACCCGTAAGTCGCTTGGCAAAGCGCGCCTATGGGTGTCATCGTGGCCCTGAACACGAAGACATTTCGCCGAAGGAATTCCATGCCGCCCGCTGCCTCTCTATTTGCCCGTAAACTGCGCGATCACCGACTGCGGGGCGGGACGCATGGGCGCATGACCCAGGAAACGCTGGCAGAAACGCTTGGGGTTAGTGTCGACGCCATTGGCAAATACGAACGCTCCGTCTCTTTCATGCGCGGCGATCTTGAACACCGGCTGTCCGAGCGCCTTGGCTGGGACCGCGAAACCGTTCTTGCCTGCCGCGAGGACTGGGAGACGCGCCAAGATCGGCCCAATGCCACCGGCTACCGTATTCTGGATGACGCAATTGTGGGCGCGGTGTTTGACGGCGATTGGTCAAACGCCAGCCGCGCCTCGATGGCATTGGCGCAGCTTGAACTGCCGGATTTGCCGGGTGAGTTCGCCGCAGATGATGAGGTGTTTCGGCCCATCTATGACGCTTTTCCCGAACATTGGGCGGCGATCATGGCCGGCGATCAGATGGTCGCCAAATGGACGCTTCCCTTCCTTTTGCCCGAGGACGAAGCGCTCTTTCGCGCCGGAGAAATGATCGAAAGCGAAATGAGCGTGGATCGCATCCATCGCCCCATTCTGCCCGGTACTTATTACGGATATTGCCCGGCGTTGGTCGTAAAGCCGGGCCACGAAGCCGCCGCCCCGATGCTCTTGTCGTCTTTCGTGTCTAATCTAGAGGCCATGGCACGGCGCGGCGTTCTTCTGCATGGCATTGGCACGGTGTCCTGCTCGCCCGCGGGCGCGCAGGTGTGCCGCGATCTGGGGATGGTCCATCTTTGTAACCACGTGCGCTATCCTGACTTTGGCATCTGGGAAATGACCGGCGCGCAGATCCCCGGATCGGTCTTTGGACGACGCAGCGCTCGACTGGCGCGGTGTTATACCGATCATTTTGCCGCGCCCTGAGCCGGGCGCAGCGCGCCGCCGCCGTTCAAGCCAAAGGCAATGTCAGAACGATCAAGGCGCCGTTTGAACTGTCGGCAATGTCCAGCGTGCCTTTGTGATTTTCCATCACTTTTGCCGCAATCGGCAGCCCCAACCCGGTGCCCGGGCCACCGCCCGCCTGACTAAAGCGACTGATCGCTTCGACGTGCTTGTCACTTGGAATGCCGCGGCCGTCGTCCTTGATCGAAAGCCGCGCGACGGTGTCGTCCTGCTGCAATTTGACGTCGATTTTCGTCAGATCGGGGCCGCCATGGACGCGCGCATTGGTCAGAAGGTTCAAAATCGCCTCGTGCAGCATCAAACGATCCCCATGCACGAAAACCGGTTTGCCGGGGAAGGTGCCAACGACGTCTACTTCCGCTGGCTCCAATCCGGACCGGAACGTATCGACCACATTCGCGGTCAGTGCGCCAAGGTCCAGACGCGCGCCCTTGGTCGCGACATCTGTTCCGTTGGCGCGTTCAAAGGACAGCAATTGGTTGGTCAGCTTACTGGTTTCGCGCGCGGCTTCGACTAGCTCACCGCTGCGTTGTTTTGCCGAGGCGGCGTCGGGCGCGTTCTTTACCGCTTCGGCAAGCGCCAATACGCCTGCCACTGGGTTCCTGAGCTGGTGCGCGGCGTTTGATATGAACTCGTCCTTGCTGCTGATCCGTCGCGAAACCTGATCCAAAAGCGCGTTCAACGTTGTCACCAGCCCCTTGGCTTCCACCGGCACCGCCCGACGGATCGGTTCAAGTTCCGACGGCGTGCGTTTGGCAATGGCGTCTTCAAGATCGACCAAGGGGCGCAAGCCCAACCGGACGCCGAACCACACCACCAGCGCCACGCACACCACCAAAAGAGCGATCACCGCAAAGGATCGCGTGACGACTTCGCGCACAAAATTGCGTCGGACATCCGCGCTTTGCCAAACGGTGATGTTAAAGACGCCAGACACACCACTGATCGTGGTGACATCCTGAAACCTCAGAACCCGTACCTGTTCGCGTTGATATTGCGCGTCATAATAATAGGGCTCGGCAAGAACTTCGGGCGCGCTTGAGGGCAAAACGGGCGGCGTTGAATACCCGGTGACGAAAACACCATCGGGCGCGAAGACATGATAGAAAAGCTCGCCTCCCGAAGTGTCGTTGACCAAACGACGAGTTGCGGGCGAAAGCGCGTCACCGTCGGACACCGCAATGTCACGCGAAATGGCGAGTGCGGCCGACAGCAAACCGCGATCAAAGATGTTTTCGGCCCGCTCGGTTGTGGCGCGAAACTGCCATGCGCCCGCGACAAACGAAATTGCGAGCAGGGGCAAAAGGATAATCAGGATCAAACGGGCGCGCAGCGACTTGAATTTCATGCGTCTGGCCCGACCACCATTTGATACCCCAAACCCCGGCGGGACGAAATTTCGATCCCATGGGCGCTTAGTCGGCGGCGAAGGCGGGACACGTAAACCTCGACCACCTTTTCTTCGACATCCGCCCCGACACCATAGACGTGATCCAGCATTGCGGTTTTCGAAACCAGCCGCCCATCCGCTTCAAAGAGGCACTCAAAAACCGACATTTCACGGCGCGGCAATTCGATTTCCACATCACCGGCGAAAAGCTGACGAGCACTTGCGTCGTAATTCAGCCCGCCAAAGGCGCGTGTCTGATGCTCCGGAACCGCGCGGCGGCGCAACAACGCCCGCACCCGCGCTTCCAGTTCTTCCATTTCAAACGGCTTGATGAGGTAATCGTCGGCGCCTGCATCCAATCCGATCACGCGGTCTTCTGTTTCTGCGCGCGCCGTCAAAAGAATGACCGGGCGGGTATCGCCACGCCGCCGCATGTCCTTCAAAAGCGTCAGACCATCCACACCGGGCAGGTTGATATCTAAAATGATCAGATCCGCCTGATCGTCCTGAAGAAACCGTGCCGCCGCGCTTCCGTCGTCCAAAAGGTCGACCGCATGGCCCGCGTCCTCAAGCCGGTAGCAAATGCCTTTGGCGAGGCTGGTATTGTCTTCAACCAGAGTGATGCGCATTCGCGAAATTCTCAAACTTGCAAGTCTCATGCAAGGTTCGCAGGTCATGGTTGGGTATTCAACAGGGGGCGGACACCCCCTCGTGATTCGATTTTTGATCCTCAATCCAAATTGAGGACGTTTCAGGGAGGAACATATGTCCATTCTTAAAACCACGCGTCGCGTGGCTGTCGGCCTTGTCGCCGCTGCCACTGCAACCTTTGCCACCCAAGCCGGCGCTGACGGCCATGGCATTGATCTTGAAGGAAAAACCGTCGAATGGATCATTCCATTCTCGGAAACTGGCGGATCGGCCAAATGGGCCAACTTCTATGCGCCACTGCTGTCAGAGGCGCTGCCCGGCGCACCAACGGTCGTTGTAAAGTTCATGCCTGGCGCCGGTTCGACAAAAGGTGCCAACTTCTTTCAGGAACAGGAATATGAGGACGGCACGCTCATTTTCGGCTCCAGCGGTTCAACGCAATTCCCGTTCTTGCTTGGCGATCCACGGGTGAAATACAATTATGCAGACTGGAACGTTGTTCTGGCCTCCGGCACCGGTGGTGTCGCTTATCTGACGCCTGAAATGGCCGCCAAAATGGATGGTTTGAACGCAGCACCTTTGCAGGGCGAAGATTTCATCTATGGCAACCAGGGCGCAACGCGTCTTGATCTGGTTCCAACACTGGCTTGGGAAATGCTTGGGCTGAACGTCGAAAGCGTAATGGGCATCAAAGGTCGCGGCGACGGCCGTCTGATGTTCGAACGTGGCGAAGCCAACATTGATTACCAGACATCCTCGTCGTTCCTTTCGGGCGTCACACCGCTTGTCGAAGCAGGCACGGCCGTCCCGATGATGACGTGGGGCGCGCTTGATGACGCCGGGAACATCGTTCGCGATCCAACGTTCCCTGACATGCCAACGTTCAAGGAAGTCTGCGAAGCCACCGACGGGTGTGAAACCTCGGGCGAGCAGTGGGACGCTTGGAAAGCCTTCTTCATCGCGGGTTTCCCGGCTCAGAAGATGGTGTTCCTGCCAGCAGGCGCGTCGAACGACGCAATCGCGACCTACACAAAGGCTTTTGAAGCTGTAAAAGCGCGCGCTGATTTCGCGGAGATCTCCGGCAAGCGTCTGGGCAAATACCCACAAATGACCGGCGCCGCTGCGCAAACCGCGCTTGAAAGCGGAACAAGCGTTTCCCCGGCAGCCAAAGACTTCGTCGTCAACTGGTTGCAGGAAAAGTACGGCGTATCGCTGAATTAAGCTTTGTTTGACAAACGCCCCGCCGATCCGGTGGGGCGTTTTCACAAGCAAAGCAAGGGGACCGTTTCATGGACATTATCATGGAGGCCTTGCCCGCACTGGGCGATGCGTGGGGCTTAATCCTTCAACCTGTCGTGTTGGGATATCTGATCCTTGGCGTGGTTATGGGTTTGTGCATCGGCGTGTTCCCCGGATTGGGCGGCATCGCGGGCCTGTCGCTACTTTTGCCTTTCATGTTCGGCATGGACCCCATTTTGGGCTTGGCGCTGATGGTCGGCATGGTCGCCGTTGTCCCCACCTCTGACACGTTTGCCTCGGTCCTGATGGGGATACCCGGGTCTTCGGCGTCGCAAGCCACGGTTCTTGACGGATTTCCCATGGCAAAAAAGGGCATGGCAGCGCGCGCTTTGTCAGCCGCATTTGCATCATCGCTCTTTGGCGGGCTTGTCGGGGCCTCTTTCCTGACCGTGTTCATTCTGATTGCCCGGCCCATCGTGCTCGAATTCCGCACGCCAGAGCTTTTGATGATTACGATCTTCGGCCTTTCAATGGTTGGCATTCTGGCGGG
>CALLWO010000151.1 GCA_938016355.1 uncultured Boseongicola sp.
TTCACTTTGCGAAGTTTGTTCCGGACGCGCATACGACGCTTCTGGAACAGCTCTCTTTTGGAAAGTGCCATGTGTCCGGTCCTTACTTCTTCTTACCTTCCTTGCGGAAGATATATTCGTCTTTGTACTTGATACCCTTGCCTTTGTATGGCTCGGGCGCACGCCATTCGCGGATGTTTGCCGCGACCTGACCGACGAGTTGCTGGTCTGTGCCCTCGATGACGATCTCGGTTTGCTTCGGGCAGGTCACTGTGACACCGGCCGGAACTTCGAAATCAACGTCGTGGCTATAGCCAAGGTTCAGCTTCAGAGTGTTGCCCTGGATCGCAGCACGGTAACCAACACCGCTGATCTCAAGCTCTTTCTTGAAGCCACTTGTGACGCCCGTGACAAGGTTGCCCACCATTGTGCGGCTCATGCCCCACTGCTGGCGTGCGCGCTTGGACTTGCCGCGTGGCTCAACGCTCACAACGTTGCCATCAATCGTGATTGTGACATCATCGGTTGCAGTGAACTCACGGCTGCCCTTAGGGCCTTTTACTGTGACGGTCTGGCCGGAGACGGACGCTTCAACACCCGACGGCAGCTCGACCGGTTTTTTCCCAATACGAGACATGTGCCTTTCTCCTTAGAAGACTGTGCAGAGCACTTCGCCACCAACGTTTGTCGAGCGCGCTTTTGCGTCCGACATAACGCCGCGTGGCGTCGACACGATTGACACACCAAGGCCCTGACGGACCGAAGGGATGTCTTTCACGCCCATATAAACTCGGCGGCCTGGCTTAGAGACGCGCTTGAGTTCGCGGATAACCGGTGTGCCTTCATAGTACTTCAGGCTGATTTCGATGGCCGGGTGGCCGTCTTTACCGGTCGTGCTTTCGTAGCCGCGGATGTAGCCTTCGTCGGCCAGAACATCCAAAACCCATGCCCGCAACTTGGACGCAGGTGTTTCGACTGTGGACTTCCCGCGCATCTGCGCATTGCGGATGCGGGTCAGCATATCACCAAGAGGATCATTCATTTTTTAATCTCCCCCTTACCAGCTCGACTTGACCATGCCTGGGATTTGGCCGTTTGAGCCAAGTTCCCGAAGCGCGATCCGCGACATTTTCAGCTTGCGGTAATAGGCGTGTGGACGCCCCGTCAGCTGGCAACGGTTGTGAAGACGAGTGGCCGAGCTGTTGCGCGGCAGTTTTGCAAGCTTCAGGCGCGCTTTGAAACGCTCTTCCATCGGCTTGGAGTCATCGGCGGCGATTGCTTTCAGCTCAGCGCGCTTGGCGGCATACTTTTCCACCAAGGCCTGACGCTTCTTTTCGCGTTCGATCATTGCTTTTTTAGCCATAAGATCGGTCCCTCAGCTGTTGAACGGCATGTTGAATGCTTTCAACAGCGCTTTGGCTTCTGCATCCGTGTTCGCATTGGTGCAGATGATGATGTCCAGACCCCAGGTTTCGTCGACTTTATCAAAGTCGATTTCCGGGAAGACGATGTGCTCTTTCATGCCCATGGCATAGTTGCCACGACCATCAAAAGAAGTGCCCTTAACACCGCGGAAGTCACGGATGCGAGGCATGGCGACTGTGATCAGACGATCAAGGAAGTCGTACATGCGGTCGCCACGAAGAGTGACTTTGGTGCCAAGTGGCATGTCTTCACGAACCCGGAAGCCAGCGATGGACTTCTTGGCTTTGGTGATGACAGCTTTCTGCCCAGCGATCGCGGTCAGGTCTTCCTGAGCGCCTTTGGCTTTCTTGCTGTCTTTGACCGATTCAGCGCCCGCACCAATGTTGAGAACAATCTTCTCAAGGCGTGGGATCTGCATGTCGTTCTTATAGGAAAACTCTTCCTTAAGCGCGGCACGGATCACGTCGTTGTATTGCGTCTTCAGACGCGGGGTATAGGTCGCAGCATCAAGCATCGATTGCGTCCCCCGTGGTCTTTGCAAAGCGCACCTTCTTGTCGCCTTCCATGCGGAAGCCAACGCGGGTTGCTTTGCCGTTGCTGTCCAGCAGTGCCAGATTGCTCAGGTTGATCGGCATCGCCTTTGGCTGGCGGCCGCCCTGCTCGGTCTGGGTTTGCTTTTGGTGGCGAATGGCAATGTTAACGCCATCTACCACGGCTTTACCGGCTTTCGGGTCGATCGACGAAATCTCGCCTTCTTTACCCTTGTCCTTGCCAGCAAGCACGACGACTTTGTCGCCCTTTTTCAACTTAGCAGCCATCTTCAGAGCACCTCCGGCGCAAGCGAGATGATTTTCATGAAGTTTTTGCCGCGCAGCTCGCGAACAACTGGCCCGAAGATACGGGTGCCGATTGGCTCGTTGTTGTTGTTGAGAATAACAGCCGCGTTGCGATCAAAGCGGATCGCTGTGCCGTCATCACGACGTACTTCTTTGGCAGTGCGAACGACGACGGCTTTGCGCACGTCACCTTTTTTCACACGACCGCGTGGAATGGCTTCCTTGACCGACACGACAATCACGTCGCCGACGGATGCGTACTTACGCTTGGAGCCACCCAGAACCTTAATGCACTGAACACGGCGCGCGCCGCTGTTGTCAGCAACATCCAGGTTGGTCTGCATCTGGATCATTTGGTTTCTCCCGACCTTTGGTGCCGCTTTGCAGTCTTTGGCACCAGGGTTTCGCTAAAAGGAAAAGTGACCGCTTATTCGGCGATCACTTCCCATCGTTTCGTTTTCGAGACAGGGGCGCATTCCTGAATGCGGACCATGTCACCTACCTTGAATGTGTCCTGCGGATCATGCGCACGATACTTCTTGGATTTACGGATCGTCTTTTTCATGACCGGGTGCGTGAATCGACGCTCGACAGAAACCGTAACGGTCTGTGCGTTTGCGTCGCTGGTGACGGTGCCG
This sequence comes from uncultured Boseongicola sp., assembly GCA_938016355.1. Classification (GTDB taxonomy): domain Bacteria; phylum Pseudomonadota; class Alphaproteobacteria; order Rhodobacterales; family Rhodobacteraceae; genus CALLWO01. The sequence goes on from CALLWO010000151.1 coordinate 2,879, forward strand.
GTGAGAATTCTTTTAGGCATCGTTTACGCCTCCGCGGCAGCAGCGGCTGCCTTTTGGTTCAAAATCGTTTTTACGCGGGCAACGTCACGACGAACGGCGCGCATGCGTGCAGTGTTTTCCAGCTGGCTTGTCGCCTGTTGGAAACGGAGGTTGAAAGCCTCTTTCTTGAGATTTTCCAGCTCGTCACGGAGCTGATCGGGAGTTTTCTCCCGCAGGTCATTGGCGTCCATCGCCGGTCTTCCTTTTTCAACATCACCGGAGAGCCGTACAAGACGTCACTCTGATTCCAGTGGAGTGGACAATAGAGGGGGCTTTTAGGGGGCTGGAACGGGCTTGGCAAGCATTGTTTTTCAGCCTTTTTTCGCGGGTTTCTGCGCAAGGGGGAAAGTCTCGGGATCTCTCCCCTGAAATGTCCCCCCGACACCCGTTAGATTGTTTCCAGATAAGCAACGAGGGAAATCTGATGTCTATATTGAGAAAAGGTTTGAAGGGCGCGCCAGTGAAGCGTCTTCAGGAACGTCTGGGGATCACCGCCGACGGCGATTTTGGCCCCGGCACGGAACGTGCTGTGCGTGAATTTCAGGAAGCCAACGGTCTGGCGGTCGACGGGATCGCAGGCCCTGATACGTTCACGGCGATGGGCCTGCACGAGCTGGTTCTTTTGCGCAAAGGCTCGCGCGGGTCTGCTGTGAAAACGCTGCAAGAAGGTCTTGGCATTGGCGCTGACGGCATTTTTGGCGGCGGCACCGAAGCGGCTGTGAAGGAATTTCAAGCCTCCAAAGGTCTTGATGCCGATGGTCTTGCCGGCCCGGAAACACTGGCAATGCTCGATGCGTTCGAAGAGATGACGCCCGAAGTCGCGCAAAAAGCCACCGTGCAGCCCGATGAAGAGCATTTCGATAGCGAACCGCTCCCCGAGATCAAAGGCAGCGAAGTCGTCACCGGTTCGATGATCAACGTGCCTGAGAAGAAATCGGTCTGGGGCAAAGTCAAAGGCTGGTTCGGTTAAAAGATACCCCCAAGTTATTAACGAGTATGCACCCCTGACGCCCAGCGTCGGGGGTGTTCTTCTTTGAGGGACTTGTTCAGATGCCTTTTTTCAGGCGCGACTTGCGCGCCGATGAGAACCGCATGTCGGGGGCGGCAAGCCGGTCTTGCGGCCCGATCCAGGCATACGCCAAAAGGCAGGGATTCACGCCGCCCGTTGTGATCCTGTGTTCCTGATCGGGGTGGTTCAAAATGAGCGAGCCCGGCGCATAGATGGCGGCATCATTCTCCGACCATTCCCCGGCGATGGAGATATAGCTCTCCTCGATCTCTTTGTGGCTGTGTTGGGGATAGGTGGTATTGGGCGCGAAAAGAACAAACCCAAGAATAAGGTTCTGCGAAGGGATCGGTCCTTTGGGCCCGACGATTTCGCAATAGCCGTACTTTTGCTGCAAAGCCTTTGGCACCTTTTCGTAACCGTACTCCCAATGCAGCGCGTCCGAGACGTGCACCAATGCCCGCGCAATACTTTCCAAGGGCGACTGAAACGCAACGTCCAAGGCACGCGGCAAATAGCGGGTGACGGGTTTGGATTGCGGCGCGCTGTCGGTCAGGGCCGGATTTGCGTCAATCGTAGCCGAAAGCGCCTCTCGCACGCGGCGGCGATGGCCCCGGATCAACTTGCTCCCGCCCGCCGACCCATCGCGATAGACCTTCTGAAACTCAAAAAGCAGATACGACCAGTTGGGGTCATCCTTCAACCGACGCTCG
>CALLWO010000152.1 GCA_938016355.1 uncultured Boseongicola sp.
CGCCATATGAAGCACACGCAACCCGCGCTTCGCTGCATCCCGGAGGCCGCCAAAGTCGCGGCAATCCTCGCGGAAGCCGCCGAAACCCGCATCTCTCAACCCAGCATCGAACGCGCGCCTGCCATGGCGGGTGCTTCGGTCGCAGCTGAATAGGAGGCCGCACCCATGTCACACAGAACCGACACCGGCCTATATTTTGACGTTGAAGCCCGCGCGATGGAAAAACGCGACCGCGAATTGATCCCGCGCCGATTGGTCATCGCCCTTTTCTCGCTGGCGCTGGCCTCTGTTCTGCTCACCGCATTTGCCGTGTTGACCGACCGCCCGAAAGTCGGCGTTCCGGCAACAACGGCCGTTCTCGACAGCCGCGATGTCGTGATTGACGGCTCAGGCAATGCGATTGTGGTGACCGACGCGACAACCGGGCAAACCGTGCTCGATCTCGGAAACGGCGGTTTCATCGCAGTCGTCAACGATGGTCTGGAACGCGCGCGCCTCGTCAACCGCATCCCCAACAACCCGCCCGTCACTCTGACGCTTTACGATTCAGGGCGTTTGTCGCTCACAGACCCGGCCACCGGCTGGAAAACTGAAATTTCATCGTTCGGACCAGGCAATGTTAAGATCTGGCTGAACGTACTGAAAAACTAAAAACAATAAAGGGAACCGAAACCATGGGAATATTGACCCGCAAGACCGAGAGAGTGCCCTGCACCGTCGAAGTCTCTCATCGCTTTGAAGAACTGTCCGCCCACGTCCGCTTTGACGACGGATCTGTTGTGAACCCCGGTGACAGCGTGCTTGTTCACGGCGACCCGGTCGTCGCGCCCTTTGGCGAAGTGATCATCGAAAAGCGCGAAGCCACCATCACGCGTGCCAACGCCGTGGAACGGCTCTGGACCCGCATGACCGGTGATTTCGAGTTCATCGAGCTTTGCGAATTCTCGTTCTCCGAGGAGGTCACGTTATGAACGTTCAAAACAACGCGCATTCCGCCGATGCCACCACCGTCGAAGAGGGCCTGGCCCGGGTCGAGGCGCAATCCGCCGAAGCCTTCACCAGCGACGACGCAACCGCGCTGGCGATGCAAAACACACTGATGACGCCGCGGTTCTACACCACAGATTTCGACGAACTTGATGCCGTCAACGTGGAACCCGTGCGCGAAGACTGGGACAAGCTGCTGGCGCAGATGGCGTCCGATCCAAACAAGGGCCACTTCAAGAAAAACGAAGACTGGGACGCGATCGACTGGGAGGGCATGGACCCTGAGTTGAAGAAGGAATTCATCGATTTCCTCGTGTCGTCCTGCACCGCCGAATTTTCAGGCTGCGTGCTTTACAAGGAAATGAAACGGCGCGGCACCAACGAGGATATCAAGGCGCTCTTTGCCTATATGTCGCGCGACGAGGCCCGCCACGCAGGGTTCATCAATGACGCGCTGCGCGAAGCAGGCATTCAGGTGAATCTCGGCTTTCTGACACGGGAAAAGAAATACACCTATTTCCGTCCAAAGTTCATCTATTACGCGACCTATCTCAGCGAAAAGATCGGCTATGCGCGCTACATTACGATTTACCGCCACCTCGAAGCGAACCCCGAAAAGCGGTTTCACCCGATTTTCAAATGGTTCAAGGAATGGTGCAACGACGAGTTCAGCCACGGTGAAGCCTTCGCGCTTTTGATGCGTACAGATCCGAAGCTGACCACGAGCTTTGCCAACAAACTCTGGATCAAGTTTTTCCTCACTGCGGTCTTCGGCACAATGTGGGTGCGCGATCATGCGCGACCCGCTTTCCACGAGGCCCTTGGCGTCGATATCGAATGGTACGATCAGGAAGTGTTCCGCATCACGTCGGAAATATCCAAGCAGGTCTTCCCGATGGAACTCGACATCAACCACCCCCGATGGAAACCAACTCTGCGACGGTTGGAAAAAGCCTTCGGGGACATGGACAAAGCCAAAGCAAAAGGCGGCCTCGGCGGCACGATAGGCAAAGTCTGGGGCGCGGCACGCGCCGGGCTGGCGTTCGCCGCACTCTATTCGATCCCATCCATCTCAAATGACGTGCCCGAAAGCGTGCGTCTGGAGCCCGCCTACTGATGGCCCGTCGGCGTTCCATACGCCAGTCCGCGGGGGCAACACCCCCGGCATATGCCGCGCGTCCTCAAGCGCCCGCGGCTTCGCACATGCGGCACGCCTCGATCCCGGCTGTATTTGAGTATTTGAGGAAAAATGAAGCGCAAATTTTAATCAAATTGTCCTTCATTTTTCCAAAACTACTCTTGGGGGCCGACCAAAGGGAGGCGGGGGCAACGCCCCCTCTTGGGTGCCCATGCTGAGCAACCCCTGGATCGCAGCACTCAGTGCGCTTTTTCTCTGGTGGTTTTCCACCGGGGCGATCCTTTGGGTCGTGCGCAAGGCCGATGGCGACGGCCCGGACGGGCATGTCTGGGCGTCGTTGTTGTCGCTGCCCGTCCTTTTCGCAGGCGTCGTGGGTGTGAACATGTCGCTGCACCTTGAGACCGCAGCAGGCGCCTATGTGGGCTTTGTCGCGGCGCTGGCGATTTGGGGATGGATCGAGCAGGCCTTTCTCTCGGGCCTCATCACCGGGCCGGTCAAAGTCCCCCTGCCGCAGTTTTCGACCCCATGGGAGCGGTTTATCCGTGCGCTCGGCACAATTGCCTATCACGAGGCGCTGTTGGTCACAGCACTTGTCATTCTCTGGGCGGTGTCATCTGGCGTTGAAAATCAGATCGCCGTCTGGACCTTCGGCGTTTTGTTTTTTGCCCGTGTGTCGGCCAAGCTGAACCTGTTTTTCGGCGTGCCGCATATCAATACGGAATTTATTCCAAAGCCGCTGGCGCATTTGCCGTCCTATTTTCGCGAGCGGCGAATGAACTGGGTGTTTCCGGTTTCGGTGACGGCTTTGACATTCGCCGTCGCCTGCTGGCTGGAACGCCTTTTTGCAACCGACAGCGTAGGGTTTGCCCTGCTTGCGGCAATCACCGCGCTTGCTCTTCTCGAACACTGGCTGATGGTGCTGCCATTGCCCGATGCGAAACTATGGCGCTGGATGCTTCCGGCGCCCAAAGACAATGAAGTGAGGATCCGGGATGGATTTTGAAGCCCTATTCACCCAACAGCTTGATGCCCTGAAAGACGAAGGCAATCACCGCATATTTGCCGAAATGGAACGCCGCTGCGGCAGTTTTCCACGTGCCGATAATTACGGCCCCGAGGGCAAGCGTGAAGTCACCGTCTGGTGCTCGAACGACTATCTTGGCATGGGACAGCACCCAGACGTCGTGCAATCCATGATCGGCACGGCGCAGGCCTGCGGCACAGGTGCGGGCGGCACACGAAACATCTCGGGCACGATGCATCAGCACATCCTTCTGGAAGAAGAGCTTGCGGATCTCCACAACAAGGAAGCCGCGCTGATCTTTTCGACGGGCTACGTCTCGAACTGGGCGGCGCTGTCCACGCTGGGCGCGCGCCTTCCCGGAGCGGTGATCCTCTCTGATGCGCTGAACCATGCGTCCATGATCGAAGGCATCCGGCATTCCCGCGCAGACAAGGTGATCTGGAAGCACAATGACCCCGAAGACCTTGATCGCAAGCTTGCTGCGATCCCGGCTGATCGCCCCAAGATCGTCGCCTTTGAGAGCGTGTATTCCATGGATGGCGACATCGCTCCAATCGCTGAGATATGCGATGTGGCCGACAAACACGGCGCGATGACCTATATCGACGAAGTGCATGCGGTTGGCATGTATGGCCCGCGCGGTGGCGGTGTTGCAGAAGAATTGGGTCTGATGGATCGGATCACCCTGATCGAGGGCACCCTTGGCAAAGCCTTTGGCACATTTGGCGGCTATATCACGGGATCGGCCGCGCTTTGCGATTTCATTCGTTCGTTTGCCAGTGGTTTCATCTTTACGACTGCCCTTCCCCCGGCTGTGGCCGCGGCGGCTGCGACATCAATCCGCCATCTCAAGAACAGCCAAATGGAACGCGCGCGCCATCGTCGTCAGGTCGCCTATCTGCGCAACCGGCTGGATGAATGCGGCATTCCCCACATTCCGAACCCAAGCCACATCATCCCGGTGATGATCGGGGATCCGGTGAAATGTCGCATGATCTCGGATATGTTAATGGACGATTGGGGCATTTACGTGCAGCCTATCAACTATCCGACAGTACCAAAGGGGACGGAACGCCTGAGAATCACGCCTTCACCACTCCATAGCGATGCGGATGTGGAATATCTGGTGGAAGCGCTGAATTCGTTGTGGCAACGATGCGCCATTGCACGGGCGGTTGCCTAAGCCAATTTTGAACCTACATCGGACTAGGGATGAGGACGGTGCATTGAACCGTCTGACCTTAAACGACTAACAAGGAGCCAAGACCCATGAAAATCACACGCCGCGACGGCCTTAAAATGCTCGGCGCTACAGCGCTGGTTGCAAGCCCGCTGTCCGCACTCGCCGAAAGCCACGGTGGCATGCACACCGTTGAAATGCTGAACAAAGCCCCAGAAGGCAAAGATCGTCAGGTGTTCAACCCGCCTGTGCTGAAAATCGAAGCCGGCGAAACGGTCAAGTTCATGGCAACCGACAAGGGCCACAATTCAGCATCTAACGACAAAATGATGCCGGATGGCGCAGAAGAATGGAAAGGCAAGATCGGCGCTGACATCGAAGTCACGCTTGATGTTCCCGGCGTTTATGGCTTCCACTGCACACCACACCAATCTGCGGGCATGGTCGGACTGATCCTTGTGGGGGACGTCACCCAGGCAGATCTGGACGCCGCTGCCGAGGTTCGCCAGCGCGGCAAAGCCAAGCAGCGTTACGAAGACTATTTCGCAATGGCCGCAGAGATGCTGGAAACCGCATAATCTAGCGATCCGAATTCAAAATAAGGGGCGTCTCGGTTGAGACGCCCTTTTTGTTTGTCAGAACCCGATGTCGATCCCGCGTATGCTTGGATCCAACTCCTGACACATCGCAAGAAGACGCGGAACAAGGTGGGTGATCACATAAGAGGCGTGAAAGCGGCTGGGCGCTCTGAGGATCAACCTGTCCCCTGCCCTGCTCTGCCGCGTCAGAGCTTCCACCCAGGCGCCATAGAGCCCGGGATCGTCTCTGTGGAGGCGCAGACGCACCATGTCCCACTCTGTGGCGCTCTCGTCGCCTATGACCGGCGCTGCGACGTTTCCCGGGAATGGAACAACGGTTTGGCTCTCTGAGGCCGCAGGCGGCGTCATACGGGCTTCAAAGTCGGGTCCGATGGCCATCCAGTGTGATCTGGTCGCGCTGAGGATGGTTTCGAGACCAAGGCCGTATTCGGACACCCGCCCGCGCGCGCCTTGTCGCTTCATCACCAGCCAGCCCATTGCCTTGAGCCGCATCATCTCGCGTTTCACGGTGCGCTCATCGCAGGACCACATCCGTGCAATCTCGCGCTGACCCACGGCCAGAAGATCGCTTTGCCAATTGTAACGGGCTGTGATCAGCGTCATCAATCGCAGCGTTCTGCGTTGATCGTGTTTCGAACCGGCGAGGGCTAAAGCGCCCAGAGCGGTCAGTATATCGTACTTGCGCACAGCCGCAGAGCGGCCGACGGGTTTCATCATCTGCATTTTGCTTGGCGTCCTGCCGTTGCCTCATGGTCGGAAATTCGGTGCTGTGCCACCGTTCCCAACGCTTTTCGCTATTCTGTGGCAATTAGCGTCCGAAAAACCGATTCTGTCAAGCGAGAGATCAAGGATCCCAAATCCGAATAAGAAAGAATCTGGTTTAATGGTATTAGGTGTCAGTCAGAGTGTCCCCTATTGCGGGTCTTTTGTCACCCAATATGTTGTGTGTCGCGACACGGTGTCCCCCATTCAAGCCTCCATTCGCGCAGGCCTTGTGCGAATCGCTTGACCTCAACGTTGCCTGATTGTGCTGCGTGTTCGGGCGATTCCCCGGACAGTATTTATTGTTTTGCAAGTTTTGCAAATTCAGCGTAAATCCAGAATTAAAGAAAATTAGCGTTGAGCAGCGACAGAAACATGTTTGATCACTCAGACCTTGCCCGCCTTCAATCCCAATCATTAAAGCTGCAAAGCTGGATACGCCAGCAAACCTATTCGCCCGAACACGAAAAGACCTTGCGGCGGTTTTCGTCGTGGGAACTGGGTGAGCTGATCTTCCGTGTGAACCAGTCGACGTTGCGGGGTCGCCTCGCCGCAGAGCCGGGTTTGCCCCAGGGACAGGTCGAAGAGGACGGGCGACAGCGCTGGTATTCACTTGAAGAGATCAACGAGATCCGGCGCCGCATTCGCATCAATCGCAAAAGCCTTCTGCCGCCCCGCCCTGCTGGCAAGCGGGCTGTGCGTGCGGCCGTGGCCAACTTCAAAGGCGGTGCAGGCAAATCAACCGTTGCGCTTCATTTCGCCCATGCTGCGGCTTTGGACGGGTATCGGGTTTTGGCCGTCGACTTTGACCCGCAAGCCACGCTCAGCCATTCCATGGGGCTTTCAGACGTATCCGAAGAATATACAGTCTGGGGCATCATGGCGCGCGATCTTGTGCGGGAAACGGAGCGCGGGAACGCCGCGCCGACGGGGGCTGAAAGCGGGGCGGCCCTGCCCCAACGCACCCTGCCCGCCTCGATCCGTGACATGGGCCTTGGCGATCTGCGCCCCGGCGACTTCATCCGTCCGACGGCGTGGCCCACGATCGACATTGTGCCCTCTTGCGCAAATGCGGCCTTTGTCGAATTTGCCTCGGCGCAATACCGGCATTTGAATCCCGAATGGTCGTTTTTTGCCGCCGTCAGCCGCTACCTCGATGCAATCCCCTGGGACGCTTACGACCTGATCATTTTTGATTGCCCGCCTGCGATCGGGTATCAGTCTATGAATGCCGTGTTCGCCGCCGACCTGCTCTACATTCCCTCCGGCCCCGGCTATTGGGAATACGATTCCACCACCAGCTTCATCGGCCAATTGGCCGAGGCGCTGGAAGATCTGGCGCGGTTTTCATCGCTCGTCCCCGCGGGGACACAAGGCCTGCCAAAAGCGTTCGCGGACATCAAGTTTCTGCTGACGCGGTTCGAACAAGGCAACGAGCTGCACCGCGCAATGAAGGCCGCGTTCGAGCGCGTGTTTGCCGATCGAATGTGCGCGCATCCGATTGAAATGACCCGGGCGGTTGAGCAATCCGGGCGGTTCCTGTCGTCGATTTACGAGATGGATTACCGCGATATGACCCGCGAAACCTGGCGGCGCGCGCGGACATCGTTTGATCGCGCTTATGACGAATTCAAGGAAAGCGTCTTGACCAGCTGGGACCAGATTGAGGAAAGAGAATGAGCAAAAAACGCGTCTTTGACATCGATTTTCCTGAAGACACGACGCCTGATAACGCGACCGCAACCAGCGGGCGTCGCGGGCCCATGGCGTCGGCCATCTCCGAGAATGCCGACGCGGTTCAGGAGCGCGCCGAAAAAGAGCGCGCCATTCGCGCAGAGAACGACGCCCTTGCGCAGGAACATGTACGCCTCAAGCGTCAGGGGTTGCTGGTAGACCTGCTCGCGCTCGATGACGTCAAAATGTCAAAGCTGATGAGGGATCGCGCAAATGCACGCGATGACGATCTGGATGCGCTGAAGAAATCCATCGAGGCGATTGGTCTTTCCAATCCAATTCATGTCGAAGCGACGTCCGACGGCTATGAGCTCATTCAAGGTCAGCGCCGGTTGCGGGCCTTTCAGGAATTGTTCGCTGAAACATCTGACAAGCGCTATTCACGCATTCCGGCTGCACTTATCGCCGAAGGCGAAGCGCTGGAACAACTCTATCGCCGCATGGTGGACGAGAACCTTGTTCGGCGCGATATTTCCTTTGCCGAGATGGCGCAATTGGCGCAGCGATACGCTGAAGACGCGCGGACGCCGGCCTCTACAATCGCAGAAGCGATTGAACATCTCTATCCGTCGGCAGGTCGCCAAAAGCGCAACTATATCGGCCATTTTGCGTCCCTAATGTCTGCATTAGAGACACATTTGGAGTTTGCAGACGCAATCCCTCGCGCATTGGGTCTCGCGTTGGAAAAGCAATTGAGCGAGAAAAAAGAGCGCATAGGCTGGCTTCAGGCGCTGTTGGTGGAGCGTCAAGCGAAAACAGCCGAAGAAGAAGTGCAGGTGTTGCGCGACTATCTGGCAAGTCTTGCGGCCCCGATGAAGAAGGCAAAGCGGGGAAAGTCGCGCGCTGGCTCTAAAACTACGGTGCGTTACAATGGCCCCGGTGGTTTGGTGCGCTGTCTGGCCTCGGACGGCCGTGTTTTGCTGCAGGCCGAGCGCGACTTTTCGATCTTGGATCGGCGTCAGATCGAGGCTGGCTTGGACGCGTTTTTCAAGGCCATCGACGGTTTTTCGGACGAATAGACGCTGTCTGTAAAGGCAACGAACGCGTTTGACACGAGTTCTGCTCTTTCTTCGTGCAACAAGTGCCCGCCAGAAAATTCGGTTGGGGCGTCCATACCTAAGCGCGCAAGAACGCGTTGGGTTTGCGCAATCGGAACCGTGCCGTCTTCGTCGCCAACGATAACCGATACGCGGCCTGAAACAGTCTCTAAACTGTCGAATAAGTCTCTCAAGTCCCAAGACGCCATCATCATCAGCGTGCCCTGAACGTGGTCTGTGCGCCGCGACAAGGCCAGGTATCTGTCCTCCATCTCCTGAGAAAACGGGCTGCCTGTTGCTCTCAATAACCCTTTGATTTTCTCGGGTCTCCCGAGTGTGGTGCTGATCATCCGCGCGGCACCTGGCGTCACACTCAGCAGTTTGGCCATCGCGGGAAAAACCCACGCCGCCGCGCCTTCAAACGAGCCGAGTGCGGGGTTTATGAGAAAGTGTCCCTGCGGGGACAAAGGCGCGTCAAGCGCAAGGGAAAGCGCGCCGCCAGCGGAATGTCCGATGATGAAATCCGGCGCGAAATTCAACGTTTGCATCAAAGTTGCAAGATCCACCGCCATTGGCCGCAGCCCCGAGCGCGCCCGCGATCCCAGCCGGGTTTCATGATGCCCGGGAAGGTCCGGCGCAACGACATGAAAGCGATCCTTCAACAGGGAAATGATCCCGGCGAAACTCTCAGCCGACCCGCCAGCGCCGTGTAGCATCAGAACCTTTGGCCCTTGCCCGGTTTCGATCAGATTCCAGTTGTGCGGAGGACTGCTGACTTTGCGAAAACCGTCGGGACTCATGTCGTCAATTGCTCGGCCAGGGATGGTCCGGTGGTGGCGCCGAACCGGGGCAAAGGCACGATGTCGGCCGCCAATGTCGCGGCCAGTTCGCTCAGCTGTGGCGACGCGCGTTTGCCGGAATCCAAAAGCGTGACGGGGACGTTTGACGCAGCCAAAAGTCGCGCAACCTGCAACGCATCCCGATGCGCCGTCGCACGATCCGTTTCCCCGGACAAACTGCAATTCCCGCGCCCATCCGTCATCAGGATCACATGCGGTTGCTGGCCCTGCCGCCGGGTTTGCTCAGCCAGGGATTTTCCAAGCGCCAGCCCGGCAGCCAGCGGCGTCGCACCACCTGCAGGAAGCGTCGACAAGGCGCGTTTTGCGCGCACCAGTGACTTTGTTGGCGGCAAAATGACTTCAGCCGAGCTTCCACGAAAGACACATAGCCCGACAAGATCGCGGCTTTCATACGCCGTTGCCAAAAGCGACTCCGCCGCGCCCTTGGCCTCGGCAAGACGCGCCATGGCGGCGGATCCGGACGCATCCACAAGAAAGATCAAAACCCGCTCAGATGTCTCGCGAAAACGCCTGATGCGAATGTCTTCGGGGCGCAATGCAATGCCACCTCCCGCCGCCGAACCGCGCAAACCTTGCCACGGCGCCGCCGCCTGCAAAGTCGCCAGAACATCTATGCGCGAACGGCCATCAAGCTGACCCGCGCGCGAGGGCAGGGGGCGACCGCGATGCGCCGATATCCGCGTATCGCCTTCACCGCGTCCACGCGCCAGCCGCGCCCGCATTGCAAGCCCCGCCAAAAGACCATCGGGAAGCGATGTGCGCGCCGCCTCAACCACCATATCCTGTGGAATGCGCGTGCCGTCGGACGCGTCGGCGGACTCCTTGGAGTCAGACGGTTTATCAACCTCCGGTTGTTTCGGAGGCGGCACATTCTCTTCCTCGCTGACAGGTAACGCGCGGTGGCGAAAAACCAATTCGGCCGCCTTCGCATGATCCGCCTCGATTGGCGCGTCACGCCCGGCCAAAGCGGCCAGCGCACGGGCCGCCTTCACAGCAAACAAAAGCGCGCGCGCATCTGAAATGCCAAGCCGCGCGCCTGTGATCACAAAATCTGATATGCCGGTCTCAACCACGCTTGAAAGCCGCACTCTCGCGTCGTTCAGAGCTGGTTCGGAAAACTGGTGGCTCGCCGCAACAAGACTGTCATCCTCGCACAAAAAGAACGCCACACGCGACCGTAATGCCGCCGAGGGCAGGGCGTCGTCTTCGGTTCCTTCATCGGATAAGACCAACACCGCGTTTCTCGCCCCATCAAAGGCCCCCGCGATCCGAACCGACAAGCGCCGCTCCATCCGCTCCACCTGATGCAGCCAGAAGGCGCCCGGTCTCGAAAGCAGTCCTTCGCGGTGCCGCAACTGCCCTGCAACCAGCGAGGCCGTCAAATCGACACCACCAAAAAGCGCCAGTTGATCCACGCCCGGCTGGATTGGCACGCGCGGCAAACCAATCGCCGCTAACGCCGCTTCAATCCGGGATTTCTGGGGGCCCATCCGCGCCCGCACCCACACACCGCCAAGCCCTTTTGGATCGACCGCCAACAACGCCGCAACAAGGGTGGGCGTGTCATAGCTATCCCAGGCCAACGTGGTCATTCGGCGGCGGCAAGCGAAGGCCCAAACTGCTCGGACACGCTGCGGGCAATCCGCGCGGCAGATCCGGCTTCGTCCAGCGGATCACGCCGCAAGCGATGCGACAGGGCAGGGGCGGCCAACCGCCGCAAATGCCCCTGCAAGACATCGGGATGCCCCTCAAAGGCCGCCAGCGCGCGCGCCGCGCGCAACAACACCAATTCGCCCCGCAACCCGTCCGATCCCAACGCCATGCAAAGCCTTGTGGCGTCGCGCATCGTGCCTTCGGGTGTTTCAACATCGTCCAGCAACGCCCGCGCCGCCAGAATGCGCTTCCTCAGGCGCGTATCCGCCGCCCGCCACCGCTTCATGAACGCCGCCGTGTCGGTTTCAAACGCCTGCCGTCGCTTGATCACTTCAATGCGCGCGTCAATGTCCTGCGGCGTTGTCACTTCAACCGACAGACCGAACCGATCCAGCAGCTGTGGCCGTAAATCGCCTTCTTCGGGGTTGCCCGAGCCGACCAGCACAAATCGCGCAGCATGACGAATGGAAAGCCCCTCGCGCTCGATCACGTTCTCGCCGGATTGCGCCACATCAAGCAACAGATCGACGATGTGATCCTCCAGAAGGTTCACCTCATCGATATAAAGATACCCGCGGTTCGCCCGCGCCAGCAAACCGGCCTGAAACGCCTTTTCACCGCGGGTCAAAGCCCGCTCAATGTCGAGCGCACCCAACACGCGGTCCTCCGTCACGCCAAGCGGCAAATCAACCACCGGCGTCGGCTTCTTAACGATCTTTTTCGACCCTAACTCTGCCCATTCCGGGCAATCATCCAATGTCGCGGCATTTACCGGGCAACTCTCCACGGCCTCGATGGGCGGCAGCAAAGCCGCCAATCCACGCACAGCCGTTGACTTGCCCGTGCCGCGATCCCCAAACACCAGAACACCGCCGATGCCGGGATCCACCGCCGTCAGGATCATCGCCAGTTTCATGTCGTCCTGACCGACAATGGCCGAAAAAGGATAGGGTTGGCTCATGCGGCGGACCTTTCGTGTGCCTTCAGGGGGTCGCGCCCCTGCCACGCGCCGGAACTGCCGATCACGGCAAAGCGCGCGTATAATTCTTCGGAAAACCATTGGCCGTCGCGAACGGCCTTGATCGCTTGTGCATGGGGCCCGGCGCGATCTCGGGCAAACGCCGCCATCGAGTCGATATCGGGCCAGATCGAGAACGTCACTTGATGCAGCCAGGGGATCTCGCCAATGCCAATTTTAAACAAAACGTCGGGATTTTCGCCAATCGACAGCGAAATTCCCGGCTCACGCCGCCAGAATTGGGGCAGGGCGGTTGGTTTGATGCTTGCGCGGGTGATTGCGGCCAACGGGCCCAAAGGCGCCTCAGGCGCGCTCTCAGGGGCTGGTTCAAAGGGCGCCTTGCCCGACCATGTGCCGCGCGCGCTGGTCGCCGACAGGAACACAGACCAGTCTTCCGAAGCCCGTGCGCGCCACCGCCTGAACACTTTGGCCGTTTCCACGCCGCGCCGCGCGGCCTCTTCGCTTTCCCACACGACGAGAATCGCCCAGACGGCGGTGTTGGGGACCGGGGTGAAACCCTCACCCGTGCCCGAGCCGCATAATTTCCAGAATTTCACCTCCGGCATCGCCCTGAAATCAAGGCGTGCAAGGCCCATTTGCCCCAAAACCCAAAGGCGGGACAGCCAGGTTGGAAACCGGAAAATGGTCAAAGACGCGGTCTGAATGGCAGCTCTCCACAAAGCTGTGTCAACTCAAGCTTACACAAATTCTATTGGTTTTGAAGAGATTTCCGGCAATTTGCTGATTCCGATATGAGGAATTGTAAATCAAACTAGACAGTCCTAGACTTCCAAAGTGATGAACAACGCCCGATCTTTTCAACCCAAAGGCAACCACGCCGTGATTATCGGCGCGGGCTTGGGCGGTTTGGCCGCCGCTATGCGCCTCGGCGCGAAGGGCTGGCGCGTCTCAGTGCTGGATCGTCTTGATACCGCAGGCGGGCGTGGCTCGGCCATCACCAAGGACGGCCATCGCTTCGATCTTGGCCCCACAATCGTCACTGTTCCTCAGGTTTTCAAAGATCTCTGGGCTGCCTGCGGGCGCGATTTTGATCAGGATGTCGACCTCCGCCCGCTTGATCCGTTCTATGAAATCCGTTGGCCCGATGGTTCGACCTTCGCCGCCCGCAGCGGCACCGAAGACATGCGCGCCGAAGTGCGCCGGCTCTCGCCGCGCGACGAATCGGGGTATCTCAAATTCCTGAAAGCGGCTGAACGGCGCTATGTCGTCGGTTTCGAAGGCATGGTCGCCAAGCCGATGCACAAGCTGATGGACACGATCCGGGTCCTGCCCGAATTTGCCCGCCTGCGCGCAGATCGCTCGATTCTCGGCATGGCGCGGGCTTTCGTGAAAGATGAACGCCTGCGCATGGCCCTCAGCTTTCACCCACTCTTCATTGGCGGCGATCCCCGCAACGTCACCTCCATGTACGCGCTCGTCAGCCATCTCGAAAAAGACTTCGGCGTGCATTACGCGGTCGGCGGAGTCGCAGCCATGGCGCGCGCGATGCAAAACGTGATCGAAGGGCAGGGGGGTCAGGTCCATTTTGGCGCAACCGTCGACGAGATCACCTTTGACGGCAACCGCGCGACCGGCGTGACCTTGGACGATGGCGACCACATCGCCGCCGATCTTGTCGTGTCAAACGCCGACCCGGGACACACCTATGATCACCTCATGCGCAACCGTCTCAAGAAACGTTGGACGCCGGGCAAGCTTGGCTACACCAAATGGTCGATGGGTCTGTTCGTGTGGTACTTCGGCACGAAAGGCACACGCGCCAAATGGTCCGACGTCGGGCATCACACGATCCTGTCGGGTCCGCGCTATGAAGGTCTGTTGAAAGACATTTTCACCCGCGGGGTTCTGGCCGAGGACATGAGCCTTTATGTCCATCGACCGACGGTCAGCGATCCGACCGCTGCGCCTCTGGGCGACGACACATTCTATGCGCTCTCGCCGGTGCCCCATCTCGGTCACAAGGACAGCGTCGATTGGGACGACATGCGCGAAACCTACCGCGAGAAAGTCGCAAAAACCCTTGATCAGAGACTGATCCCCGGGTTCGAAGACCATGTCACCACGTCCGAGATTTTCACCCCCGACACCTTTCGCGACCGCTATCTGTCGCCCTTGGGTTGCGGGTTCTCGATCGAGCCGCGTATCCTGCAATCGGCGTGGTTCCGTCCTCATAACGTCAGTGAAGAGGCGACCGGTCTCTACCTCGTGGGCGCTGGCACCCATCCGGGCGCAGGCCTTCCCGGCGTTGTTTCCTCTGCCGAGGTTCTGGCGAAACTCGTTCCCGATGCGCCGGGGCAAATGGATATGAAAGTGGCTGCCGAATGATAAATCCCCGCGACCTCCATGTGTGCCGCGACGCGATCCGCCACGGGTCGCTGTCGTTTTATGCCGCCTCCAAATTGCTCCCGCCCGAAGTGCGCGACCCCGCGCTTGCGCTCTATGCGTTCTGTCGGCTTGCCGACGACGCCGTTGATCTTCACGACGAGAAAATCGACGCCGTGTTGCGTCTGCGCGACCGGCTGGACCTGATTTATCAGGGCCGCCCGCGCGACGCGGCAGCCGACCGTGCCTTTGCCGCTGTTGTCGAACACTTTGAAATGCCAAAGGCCCTGCCGGATGCCCTGCTCGAAGGTCTCGCCTGGGACGCCGACGAGCGACGGTACGAAACACTTTCAGGCGTCATCGATTATTCGGCCCGCGTCGCGGCAGCTGTTGGCGCGATGATGTCGGTGATCATGGGGGTTCGCGACGCGGACGCTCTGGCGCGGGCCTGTGATCTTGGCGTAGCGATGCAATTGACGAATATCGCGCGCGATGTCGGCGAAGACGCCCGCGCCGCGCGCATTTATCTGCCGCTCAACTGGATGCACGAGGCCGGGATCGAACCCGATGCGTTTCTCGCCGATCCCCTTCCTGACGCCCGTATCCGTCTCATCGTCAAACGGCTCCTCAAAGAAGCAAAGCGTCTCTATTCAAGGTCGGAATCGGGTATTTCGGCCCTTCCGCTCAAGGCGCGCCCCGGCATTTACGCCGCCCGGCACGTCTATGCGGGCATTGGCGGGGCTATCGAAAAGAACGGCTTTGATACGATTTCCTATCGCGCGCGCACCTACAAACGCCAAAAGATCGGGTGGCTTGCCCTGTCGGCCTCGCGCGCGGCCCTGTCGACAATTTCACCGCAATCGGCTGTCCTTCACGCCGCACCGTTGCCGGAATGCGCGTTCCTGATTGATGCCGCGGCGCGCGCGCAACCTGCGGGTGCTGGCTGGGGCGATGGGCGCACCGGCGCGCTTTTGGCCGTGCTTGCCGATCTCGAAGCCCGCGATCAGGCAGCCCGGTTGGAAAGACCCGGCGCATAGGATACTCCTGCCACTATGGATATAATGCTTTTCTTGATTTTCCTCGGCGCGACCGGGGCTGCTGCCGCCACCGGCGCGATGTTCGAGCCCGGCGAATGGTACGACCGTTTGGAAAAACCCTCATGGAACCCGCCGAAATGGCTGTTCCCGGTTGCCTGGACGATCCTTTACATCTCGATGGCGATCGCCGCCGCGCGCGTCGCTCCGTTGGAAGGCAGTGCCTACGGCATGGCCTTCTTTGCCCTTCAGATCGCGCTCAACACGCTCTGGACCCCGGTTTTCTTTGGATTGCACCGGATGGGCGTCGGCATGGTGATCATTCTGTGCATGTGGGTTGCGGTTGCGGGCACCATGGTCACGTTCTTCCAACTCGACACCATCGCGGGCCTTCTTTTCGTGCCGTATCTTATCTGGGTCACGGTCGCGTCGGCGCTGAATTACAGCGTTTGGCAGTTGAACAAAGACACCACCGAACCGGTCAGCTAAATTTCCAGCCCGCGCGTCTTGGCACGCGCACGGCAAGCATTGGCATCAACCACGGCCCGCGAAAGCGGGTCAGGTCCAATGCTTCGTGCACGCCTTCGGTCTCAACACCGTCGATTTTCGTACGCACGACCGAGCGCGAATAAAACGGCGCATCCAGCATCGACTTCACTTGTTTCGGGCGATATCCGGGGTCGGCGCGCGTCTCGCGTCGCACCGCCCACAGGGATCGGTTGAACTGAGTGCGCGGCGGTGGCGAAAACGTCTCTATTCCACCGGAATCGGTGAATTTGAACCCCACGTTCAACGCCGACCCGTCGCGCCTTGTCGCGTCATAGAAACAGACCGAGCCCCCCGGAACGGGATAGCGCGCCCATGTCCAGAAATCGAAATCCTGCTCCAACGCCCGCGTGCCAAAGTTTGAATCGAAATAGCCGTGCCCGGACCAGGTCCAGCCCTTACCAAGCGCCACATCAATGCGCGCCGTCGGCGAAAAAGGGCGCCAGACATGGGCGCCGTCCTGCGTCAAAGGAAGCTCTACATCCGTGATCCCCGATGGCGTCAGAATAATCTGCCCGCGCAGCCGCGAAATCAGAGGAAGCGACGACACCTCGTCGATATCAATGACCAGCCTGTCCCCATCCCAATGCAACGAAGACGGCCCAACGGTGAAGGTGTCGTCGCTTTGGCGCAAGGCCGCGCGCCCGCGATCTGTCATCGCAAAACGTCCACCCCGGCCATAGGTCGCGACATTGATACAGACGTTGTTTTCGGGGTCTTTGCGCCCCGACCAGCGATACCAGGGTGAAAAGACCGACCCTATGAAGGCGATGACCGAGACGGCCTGAGACCCGTCGTCCGAGACCCCGTCGATGTACCACCAGGCGTATCCGTTCTCGGCAACGTCGATGGCAAAGCAAGGTCCGCCGAGATCGCCGCGGCCGCGTGCTTGCCGGAGAGCGCTGCCATTGCGATCCCCGCCCCCGGATGCGCCCCGCCCCCCGCCAGGTAAAGCCCCGGCATCCGCGTCTTGGCCGTGGGGCGTTGAAATGCTGCCATCAACCCGTGTGGGCTCCGCCCGTAAAGGGAACCGTCGCTGCCCGGAAAGAGCTGGTGAAACCGCCCCGGCACCGTCAATGCCTGCACGTCCGGTCGCGGGGAAAACGCCAGCCCACGTTGCGCCAGAAGATCGAAGACCCGTGTCCGACATGTTTCTTCCTCCCGATCGTGAATGACCGCATCAGGGGCGGCATTCTCAATGATTTCAAACCGCTCAAGTGCGGGCGGTGTCACGCCATGGCCGCGATCCTGCGCGCAAACGTAAAGCGTTGGATCCACCGGGGCCGCCCCGCGTTCTATCGCGTCAAATTCGCTGCTCGGATCCTGCCCGAAAAAGACGTTGTGATGGGCAAGATCCGCACCCGAACATTCCGCCGCGAACGCCCAGACCCGCGCGGACAGACTGCGCGGGGCGACACCTGTTTCTGCCACGGCCAGTTTCGCCGCATCCCCGTGCAAGCCTTTGCGCAAGGCGGCG
>CALLWO010000153.1 GCA_938016355.1 uncultured Boseongicola sp.
CATGGGAACCTCGTGGCGCAGCCAGCTTTCCCACAACAACACATCGCCCACTTCCGGCGCGACGTAGACGAAGGTCTTCAGTTCATCGCGCGCATCAGCCTTGCGCGGCGGCGCGGCCATCATCATCGCGTGGCGCGGATCCTCGAATTTGATTGCGCTCGCCCCTTTCGGCATGGCCACATAGGTCGTGCCGCTGATCACTGAATGGGGGTGGATATGAGCGGTGTGAATACCTCCTTCTGGCAGGATGTTGATCCAAATATCCTCCAGCACGATCTTTCGCCCACCCAGATCGAAATCAAGCGTTTCCACGAACTCGGCCACATGAGAGTCGAGCCGTTTCGTCAGTTCAGCGAAAATCGGGAAGCGCCAGCCAAGATCGGTGAGGCTCGCGTATGACGTATAGCCCGGAAAATCGTTCGCCTCGCACCACGCCTGCCCGGCTTCGTCATCATCCGCAATTGACAGGCACGACGCCTCCAACTCACCTGCGTCAATGCCGGTGATCTTTGAGTGGTAAATGGGCGTCGCGAAGAGGGATCGAATTTTAGTCATGGCAAAGTCTTACCCCGATTGCGCGGCCAAGACGAGCCATTGAAATGCACGCCGACACCAATGTGCGTTTAGCCTTCAAATCCCCATTGGGCCAGATCAACGTCCTTGGCACCGGCCGCCTTGAAAATCGCGTGCGCCTCGGCGGTCCGGGCGGCGATTTCCGCGTCATCCGTTTCTGAATTTGCGGCCAGCCCCTCAAAGATTGCTTTTGCCAACTGGATGGCCTCCAGCTGAGATTTGAATGTCGCATTCGACGGAAAAGACTGGGCGAGGCCGGAAAAGATCTCGGACATCCGGGTCAACATCGCCAGCTTGTTCTGCACATCCGGGTGTTGGTGTGCGGATGCCAGAATATCGAATGTGTCCATTGCGGCGGCCTTTTTCAGATTTTCAACCAACGCATATTTAGCAGATGAATTCGGCAAGATTTGGACGCCGCATGAAGCCAATCGCAAGACCTACGTCAGCTGTGCGTGCACTTCCGGCACAAAGGTCTGATCGTCCATCGGGGGCCTGACATAGCCGCGCTGAGGCGGGCGCTCTTCCAGCACGACGGGCGGATGTTCGATCTCTTCATAGGGGATCAGCGACAACAAATGGCTGATGCAGTTCAGTCGCGCGTGCTTTTTCACATCAGAATTCACCACATACCACGGCGCTTGTTTGATATCGGTATGCGCAAACATGTCGTCCTTGGCCTTGGAATAATCGACCCACTTTTTGCGGCTTTCCAAATCCATCGGGCTGAGCTTCCATTGCTTTGTCGGATCTGTCCGACGCTTTTGGAAGCGACGTTCCTGTTCCTCGTCACTCACCGAAAACCAGTATTTGATCAGCTGCATCCCCGAGCGCACCAACATGCGTTCGAACTCGGGGCAACTGCGCATGAATTCCTTGTATTCCTCTTCGGTGCAGAACCCCATGACGCGCTCAACACCGCCGCGATTGTACCAGGAGCGATCAAAAATAATGATCTCGCCCGCGGCCGGAAGATGGGCAACGTAGCGCTGAAAATACCATTGGGATTTCTCGCGTTCGGTGGGTGCGGGCAAAGCGACCACCTGACAAATGCGCGGGTTCATCGCCTCGGTGATGCGCTTGATCGTCCCGCCCTTCCCGGCGGCGTCGCGCCCTTCAAAAATGATCGCAACCCGGTGTCCGGTGTGTTTGACCCATTCCTGAAGTTTGACCAGCTCGATTTGCAACCGCGCGAGTTCGGCTTCGTAAGCAGCGTTCTTGATCTTCGGCATTCTGACCTCCCCAAAGGCTTAAATTGAAATTTCCGCGATACTTCCCCCCTAGAACACGACGTTCAGCATCGTCAGCGAGACAATCAGAAACAGGATCGTCATGATCCCCCCGCTTTTGACAAAATCGATAACTTTATAGCCCGCCGGACCCATAATCAGCGCGTTGACCTGATGCGTTGGGATCAGGAACGAATTGGACGTCGAAATCGCAACCGTCAAAGCAAAGACCGCCGGATCAGCGCCCGCAGCGACCGCAATGGATACCGCCAGCGGCACGAGCAGAACCGTCGCCCCGACGTTTGACATCACAAGTGTGAACACCGTCGCCAATACGGCCAGCCCGGCCTGAAGCGACCAAAGCGGCCAGCCGTCAAGCAGCGTCAAAATCTGGCTCGCGATCCATGCCGCAGTGCCGGTGTTCTGCACCGCCTGGCCCAGCGGAATGAGCGAGGCCAAAAGGAATACCGTGCTCCAACTGACCGCCTCATAGGCCTCATCAATCGACAGCACCCGACTGACGATCATGCCCACGGCCCCGGTCAGCAAACAGAGCGACAAGCGCACGTCGGAAAAAAGGATCAGACCAAGCGCGAGCAAGAAGAATGCCAGCGCCCAGCCAACCTTTTGCGGGCGCAATTCTTCTTGCGGGAAATCCGTCGTGACGATGACGAAGTTCCGGTCGTTCTTCATCAATGTCAGCCGGTCCCACTGGACATGAACCACCGCCGTATCCCCGGCCTGAAACGGCACCGCCCCGATATGCGTGGCCTCGTGATCTTCGGTTTCCACATGGCTCATCGTTTGCTCACCACGATGGATCGCAAGCAGGGACAGCCCGTGGGTCTGGCGCAGGCGCAGATCAATCGGCGTGCTTCCTATCACGCCCGAACCCGGCGGGATCACCACCTCGGCCACACCCGATTGGGTCGGTGCGAAATCGTCGGAAAAGACGTCGAGCGCGGGCAGAATCTCCAATCCATAGGGCTCCGCAAATTCATCGCGCACCACGCGGCGCAAGCCAAGCACCGCAAGACGTGCAGGCGCTTCGATCGTTGTGTCGGCCATCGGCGCGATCACTTTGCGGCCGCGATAGGACGTGCCCAGAATATAGAGGTGATGCGCGACCATGATGTCCGAAAGCGTTTGCCCGATCAGGATCGACCCTTCGGGCACGTTGATTTCAAACATGTCCGCGCGCAGACCATAGGTCGTCTCAATGTACTTCTGAACCGAACGGCCCGAACCACCATCAGCACCACGATCGCGCTTTGCTGGCAGGACCCAGCGCCCGAACACCATGAAGTATAGAATGCCGGTGACGATCAGAGCCGCCCCGATGGGTGTCACCGAGAAAAGCCCGAAAGGCTCCATCTTCTGCCCGTCCGGCAGACCCTCGTTCGCGGTCGCGATCAGGTCGTTCAAAAGGATCAGAGGCGACGAGCCGACCATCGTCATCGTCCCGCCCAAAATTGCGCAAAAACCCATGGGCATGAGCAACCGGCTGACCGGAATTCCAGAGCGAACCGAAATCCGGCTGACCACAGGGAGAAACAAAGCGGCCGCGCCCACGTTCTGCAAAAAGCTCGAAATGAAGCCAACGGTGCCGGAAATGATCGGCACGATGCGTGTTTCGGTCGTGCCCCCGTGTTTGAGGATCATCGCCGCGACCTTGTTCATGATCCCGGTGCGGTCCAGCCCGGCCCCCACGATCATCACAGCAATAATCGAAATCACCGCATTCGAGGCAAAGCCGTCAAACAGGTGGTTCACATCCGCGAGATTTTCGAGCCCGGGCGCGTAGCTGAGAATGCCAACCAGAACCAACACCAGAATAGCCGCCAGATCGATGCGGATCACTTCTGAAACAAACAGGAATATCGTGAAGCCCAGCAAGCCAAGAACGACGGCCATTTCGGTCGTAAATGCCAGTGTCTCCATCAACCATCACCCTCGCCCGCGCGATAAGTGGTCATGAAGGATCGCCAGTTTCGCCGCGTGTTTTTATTGTGATTCCCACTTTGGACTAAATAAGGCTTTGTTGTCAGGTGTTTTGTTCAAAATGGTGGCAGAACGCCC
>CALLWO010000154.1 GCA_938016355.1 uncultured Boseongicola sp.
ATGCACAAAAATGTTGAAAATTTCGAGACCTCTGGGTAGAGTTTTTGCAGTCGTATGCAAGAATCGAATTAATGGGGAGGGGACATGGCAGAAATTCAGCTGCGGAATCTGTCGAAACGTTGGGGAAGTTTCGTCGGTGTCGAAAATTTTGACCTCACCATTGCCGACAAAGAATTCCTTGTTCTGCTAGGCCCGTCTGGTTGCGGTAAAACGACGACGATGCGGATGATCGCCGGTCTGGAAGATGCGACTGAGGGCGACATTCTGATCGATGGCAAAAGAGTAAACGACCTTGAGCCAAAAGATCGTGATGTCGCAATGGTTTTCCAAAGTTATGCACTTTACCCGAACATGGACGTTTACGAGAATATTCGTTTTCCGCTGAAGGTGCGGGGCGTTGATCCGGCGACGCATGACGAACGGGTTATGCGCGCCTCGGCGATGGTGGAGTTGGACGAGTTTCTTCATCGGCGCCCTGCGCAGCTGTCAGGCGGACAGCGCCAGCGCGTCGCGCTTGCAAGGGCGGTTGTGCGAGAGCCGAACGTCTTTTTGATGGATGAGCCGCTTTCCAATCTGGATGCGAAGCTTCGCGTTTCGACCCGCGCGCAGATCAAGAACCTCAGCCATGAATTGGCGGTCACGACAGTTTATGTGACGCATGACCAGATCGAGGCGATGACGCTGGCTGATCGTGTGGTCATTATGAAGCAGGGTGTCGTGCAGCAGGTCGGCACGCCGGTTGATATCTATGACAAGCCCGCGAACACATTCGTTGCAAGCTTTATCGGGTCTCCGGCCATGAACCTTCTTGAGGGGACGGTCGAGGGTGGCGTGTTCCGCACGAAGTATACAGAAATTCCGGTATCAAACGTTGCCGAAGGTCCGGCAACGCTTGGATTCAGGGCTGAAGATGCAAGCGTGGTCACCGACGGATCGCAAGGTCAGATCAACGCGCCGATCTATTCGCTGGAATTGTTGGGAGATAGTACGATGGTGACCGTACGGATCAACGGGCAATTGGTTTCGGTCAAGGCCGACAAGTCTTATCGGGCCGAGATCGGAGATGCCGTGTCCTTGCATGTCCACACGGATCACTGCCACTTTTTCGAGGCGGAATCGGGCAATCGAATCGGCGATTGAACACAGATAACCGGCCGCGCCTGTAAGCGGGGCCAAGATGGCAGGCAGCGATTGTCCTGACCACAATCACAGAGGGAGAAATAATCCATGTACTTCAAGAAAATTGCGCTTGCGAGTTCGCTCGCATTGTTTGCCGGTGGTGCGGCTCAGGCCTGTGAAGTTGGCGCGCGCGTCAATATCGTTGGCAACGAATTTGCAGCCATTCAGGCCGTGGTCGAAAAAGCTAAGGAATGCTCGGGTGCCGAGATTGAAAGCAACCTGACGGCCGACCACCAGAAGATTAACCTGGCAGGTATGCAGGGCAATCCGGCTGAATACACGACGGCCATTGTTGCCAACTCGTCCATTGTTGCGCTTATGAACGACGACGTCGTTCGCCCCCTGAATGATCTGGTCGCCAAGCACGGTGACGGGCTTTCGGACACGCAGCTGATCCGTGTGGGTGGCGACATTATGGCCGTCGCTTTTATGGCGAATGCTCAGCACCTGATGTATCGCAAGGACATTCTTGAGCAGGCGGGCGTCGAAGTTCCGACCACTTATGAAGAGATGCTGGAAGTCGCTGAAGCGATCCGTTCGCAAGGTCTTGTGGAAAACCCTGTCGGTGGCGCATATGCGGCCGGTTGGAACCTGGCGCAGGAATTCAACAACATGTTCCTGGGCTACGGCGGCGAGCATTTCAAGGCGGGGTCAGCAGAGCCTAACGTGAACTCCGAGGCCGGTATCAAGGCGCTCAACATGATGAAGGCGCTGACGGAATACATGAACCCCGACTACCTGACCCATGATTCCAATGCGACAAACGCCGAGTATCGGGCTGGCAATATCGCCGTCATGCACATGTGGGGGTCCCGCGCATCGCAGCAAACGACAACCGAAGGTGTGACCGATGACGTCAAGAATGGCCATGCCATTGCAGGGCCTTTGACCGTTGGCGGTGGAGAAATTCCGGCATCGACCCTTTGGTGGGATGGTTGGACCGTCGCTAAGAACGTGTCGGATGAAGAAGCAGAAGCCACGTTCCTGGCCATGAAAAACGGCATCGCTCCGAGCCTGATCGAAGACGATGAAGTGGCCAAGCTGGCCGTCTGGCTGATCGCCGGCTATGAGCCGACCGACGACGCTAAGGGTGTGTTTGCTGCGGCTCAGAAGGGCACCAAGGCTTACCCGATGCTGCCTTATATGGGTCTGCTGCACACGGCGCTTGGCAATGAGCTCGCCGACTTCCTTCAAGGCAAGGAATCGGCTGAACAGGCGCTTGCCGATGTAGAGGCAGCCTATACCGCTGCCGCCAAGGAAAAAGGCTTCCTCCAGTAAGGAAACCTTCGAGGGGAGGCGTGTAAGGCGCCTCCCTTGCCCTGAAAGATCAGCGGAGACGGAACATGCGCCACAAGACGTTTCTTTGGTTCTTCCTGCCCACCGGGGCAGCGATGATATTGTTCATTTTCATGCCGATCATCTCGGTGTTGATGCAGTCGGTCTACGCGCCACATGAAGCGGTTCTCGAAGAGGTTGAGAATTGTGTTCCGCTGGTTGGCTGTACAATCGAAACCAAGATCAATCAGGATGCAACCGCGGCGCTTCGCGAAGCAGAGCCGCTTGGTCGTTTTGTCGGGTTGGAAATCTACAAGGACCGTGGACATCTTGCGACCGAAGAAGTGAAGGCCGCTTGGGCCGAGTCTGAAACGTGGGGCGAATTCCGGGAGAAGCTTACGAACCTCCCGTTCTACCGCGCCATGGGCTTTACGCTGACATTTATCATTTTCGTTACGCCGCTCGGGATCATATTGGGTCTTGCGATTGCGCTTGCCGTCAATTCGTTGCACCGGCACCTGAAGGGGTTGATGATCTTCTTCTCGCTCCTGCCAATGATCGTCACGCCTTTGATCGGGTCGCTTGTTCTGTTCTGGATGATCGACAGTCGGGGGATTATTGGCTCTGCTTTGGTGGGGCTTGTTGGTGATCCGAATTTCAGTTTGAAGGCCTCGACCGGCCTGATGTGGGTTGCGCTGATCGTTTACGGTATCTGGCACGCCGCTCCGTTCGGCTTTGTCGTCTTCTATGCCGGGCTTCAAACGCTTCCCAAAGATCAGCTTGAGAGCGCGCAGATCGACGGTGCGACACGCTGGCAGCAAATTCGCTATGTGGTCATACCGCACCTGATGCCACTGGTAACATTCGTTGGGTTGATCCAGCTTATGGACAACTTCAAGATTTTCGAGCCCATCGTGGGCTTCCAGGCCTCTGCGCATGCCACGTCGCTTAGTTGGATCATCTACAATGACATGAGCGGCGAAACGCGCCAGTTGTCCGCGGCTTCTGCCACATCTGTTCTGACAATCCTTGGCGTCGCGATTTTGTTGTCGCCGGTGCTGGTTCGCACATGGCACGACTTCAAGGGAGCGAAATAAAATGGCAAGCAAAGCACAGAGAATGCCGCGCGGACTTCGGATTGCGACATCTATCTTTATTATTGTCTGGTTCTTTCTGGCTGCATTTCCGTTCTTTTGGACCCTTTGGGGGTCGTTCAAGGTCGAGTTGGACTTTTTCTCGATCGCCGACTGGACGAACAGTCTTACCGGTGAACGGACGGTTGCAGAACATGGCAGCCCGTTTACCGGGCGTGGTTATGAAGGTGCGTGGATCCAAGAAGAGTTTTGGCGCAACGTCATCAACACGTTTATCGTGTGTTTCTTTGTCGTGACGATCTCGCTGACGATTGGAACGCTTGGTGGCTATGCACTCTCGCGATCCACCTACAACTATACATTCTGGCTGTTGATCACTGCACTGATCTTCCGTGCGATGCCGCCGATCACGTTGGTGTCCGGGTATCTGCTTCCGTTTTTTGAATGGAATGTGTGGGGGATATTGCCCACGACGATCATCGTGCTTGTGGCCATCAATCAGCCCTTCACGCTTTGGATGTTGCATTCGTTTTTCAAGAACATTCCCAAGGAGCTTGACGAGTCGGCCAAGGTCGACGGGTGCAACCAGTTTCAGGCTTTCCGCCGGGTGATCATTCCGATCATGTGGCCCGGGGTCATCACAACGGGTTTGTTCAGTTTCCTTCTGGCCTATAACGATTTTGCGGTTACGGCGATGCTGCTGTCAGAATCCAACAGAACGATGGTGCCAGCAATCGCGGCGTTCCTCGGGACAACCCAAACCGAAGGCAACGTCATGTTTGCCGTGGCTGCGGTGGTTTCGGCGACTGTTCCCTTGTTCATCCTCGTTATGTTCTTCCAGCGCCAGATTGTGAGCGGTCTGACAGCCGGAGCTGTCAAAGGCTGATCCGATGGGAAAATTGAGCCAAGCCTCGATTTACGAGCACGCAAGGAATGCTGCCATGAGTCTGGCTGCCAAACGGTCGTTGAGGCCCGGGCGCATTCCTTTTGCCGTTATGCGTGCCGGTCCGGGGTTCGAGATTTTCGTTCAACACTCGAAAATTTCGACCCCATAGAGGATATGACAATGTCTACCGCCAAAACCGCTTATTTCGCTTACTCCGATGCGCTTCTGCATCCCGGTGATTTCGCCGCTGCCGCCAAAGACTTCTTTGCTGCGGATGCCAATATCAACGTGGTGCATCCTTTTAACGAAATCGCCGGAGCCGACGCTTATTGTGAACGTTTCCTGAAACCTTTGCGGGCGGCCTTCGAAGGGCTTCATCGCCGCCAATACATTGCCATGACCGGCGCGTTCGAGGGCGGCACTTGGGTCAGCTCGACCGGTTATTATGTCGGCCATTTCAAACGTGACTGGATTGGAATTCGTGCAACCGACAAGCTGACCTATATTCGCTTTGGCGAGTTCTTCCGGATGGAGAATGGCAAATGCGTCGAAAGCTACACTTATCTGGATATTCCTGAGCTGATGATCTCCTGCGGGCAATGGCCGCTGCGCCTTATTCCGGGCGATGAGTTTGGTCACACTGGCTTGATTCAGGGACCGGCCTCGCAGGACGGGATCATGCGCGGTGACATGGACCCCGCTCAGGGGCAGACGAGCTACAAGATCGTCACTGAGATGTTGATGGGGCTCGCCACGGAGGATGAGGCCTGGCGTCCCTTCTGGCACGAAAACATGATGTGGTACGGCCCGGGCGCTTGGGGATCTTTTGTGGGGGTCGAGCATTTCCGGTCCTTCCAGTTGCCCTTCGAGAGCCAGTTTGAAGGCTGGAGTGGTGGGATGGCGAATAACGGGATTACCCGGCATTTCACGAGATATGGGGAAGGGGCCTATACCTGCTCAGGCGGCTGGCCCTCGTTGACCGGGATTAACGTGAAGCCCTTCATGGGCTTCGGCCCGACAAATGAGCGCACTTTATTTCGGGTCTGTGACTGGTGGCGGCGCGAAGGCGATCTGTTGGTGGAGAACTGGGTCTTCGTCGACGTGCCGCATGCGCTGCTGCAATTTGGTTTTGACGTGCTGCCGCAGGCCGACTGAACCGCAGACCCAAATAGGTGCAAAGGCTTTCGGCAACGCCGTTAGCGCGACGCAGTAAATCCGGCAATCGGGCGCAGGCCGCCCGGTTGCACAATCGAATGGAGTAGCAAGATGACAATCGAGTATCTCAAGCGCGGCAAACCGGCCGCCGACCGCGCGGAAGACGATGCGAATACCGCAGCCGTCGTTGCCGGAACGCTGAAAGATATTGAAACCCGCGGCGATGCGGCGGTTCGGGAGCTTGCGACGAAGTTCGACAATTATGACCGCGAAAGTTATCGCTTGTCTCAAGACGAGATCGACGCGCTGATCGCAAAGGTTGATCCGCGAGACCTTGAAGACATCAGGTTCGCGCAGGAACAGGTGACAAACTTTGCGCAGGCTCAACGCGACTCGATGCTGGATATTGAGGTGGAGACGCTTCCAGGCGTTATCCTTGGCCACAAGAACATCCCCGTTCAGTCGGTTGGGTGTTATGTCCCCGGCGGCAAGTTTCCCATGGTGGCGTCGGCCCATATGTCCGTTGCTACGGCAAAGGTTGCGGGTGTTCCGCGTATTATCGCCTGCACGCCGCCGTTCAATGGTGAGCCGAATCCGGCGGTGATCGCGGCCATGCATCTGGGCGGCGCGCATGAGATCTATGTTTTGGGTGGCATTCAGGCGGTCGGTGCAATGGCGATTGGGACCGAAACGATTGATCCTGTTCATTTGCTGGTCGGACCCGGAAACGCCTTTGTGGCCGAGGCCAAGCGTCAGCTTTTTGGCCGTGTCGGTATTGATCTATTTGCCGGACCGACAGAGACGATGGTCATTGCGGACGAAACGGCGGCAGATGCGGAGTTGTGCGCCACCGACCTTCTGGGTCAGGCCGAGCATGGCTATAACAGCCCCTGCGTGCTTCTGACCAACTCGCGGAAGCTTGCCGAAGACACCATGGCCGAGATCGACCGCATTCTGGAGATCTTGCCGACCGCGGGCACGGCGAAGGTCAGTTGGGATGATTATGGCGAGATCATCGTGTGCGACACCTATGATGAAATGCTTGAAGTGGCCGATGACATCGCGTCTGAGCATGTTCAGGTCATGACCGACCGCGACGATTGGTTCCTTGAAAATATGACGTGCTATGGCGCGCTATTCCTTGGGGCCCGCACCAATGTGGCAAACGGCGACAAGGTGATTGGCACGAACCACACGCTGCCGACAAAGAAGGCAGGGCGGTACACCGGAGGTCTCTGGGTTGGCAAATATCTCAAGACCCACAGCTACCAAAGGGTTCTGACCGATGAAGCGGCGGCGATGATCGGTGCTTACGGCTCGCGGCTTTGTATGCTTGAGGGTTTTGTGGGCCACGCCGAACAATGCAATGTCCGCGTGCGTCGGTATGGCGGGGTGAACGTGCCATACGGCGAGGGTGTCCCTTTCAAAGAGGCCGCCGAGTGACCATGCATCCAGCCTTGGAGGCGTTTCAGCGCGTGCTTGGCGCTGCACCGGATGAGGCGCGACCCGTCATTGAGGCTGCTTTTGATGCAGATGCGACCATCCGGATGTGCCACCCGTTCGGTGATTTAGCCGGACAGGATGTATTTGACCGGCTCTACGCGCCTTTGATCGAAGCGATGCCCGATCTCGAGCGGCGGGACATGATTGCCCTGCAAGGGGAAACGCCGGAGGGTCAGGTTTGGGTTGGTTGCATGGGCCAGTATTTCGGCACCATGCTGCGTCCGTGGCTCGATATTCCGCCAACGGGCCACCTGACCCATATGCGCTATCACGAGTTCTTCCGGATCGAGGACGGGCGGGTGTGCGAAGCGCAGATCATCTGGGACATTCCCGAAGTCATGATGCAGGCCGGGGCCTGGCCGATGGCGCCACAACTGGGCAAGTTCCTTGCGACACCATCGCCGATGACGCAGGACGGCCTCTTAGCCCAAGGAGACGGGCGAGCGGCCATGGATCACGTTATCGCCATGCTGACCGATCTTTGTCGGCATCCCGCCGAAGGCGGACCGGAAGTCATGCGGCTCGATCAATATTGGCATCCGCGCATGAACTGGTATGGCCCCGCTGGAATTGGCACCGCGCGCGGTATCGCGGGGTTTCGGAACTGGCACCAGATACCATTCCTGCGCGCCATGCCGGACCGCAAGCTCGATGCGATGGGTGATCTGATGTCGCACTGGTTCGCGCAGGGTGACTACGTTTGCGAAACAGGTTGGCCGAATATGCGGTTGACGCTCACAGATGATGGCTGGATGGGGATTGCGCCTGCCGGTCGGGAGGTACTGCTACGCAGTCTCGATTTCTGGCGTCTTGAAAATGGTTTGATCCGCGAGAACTGGGTGCTTGTCGACCTACTCGATCTTTATGCACAGGTCGGTGTTGATGTGCTGGCGCGGATGCGGGAATTCAACAAGGCCCGCAACCTTGGCGCTGTCACGCTTCCGGAGGGACAATTCGCATGACGCGCGCTTACGTGCCATCGGTCCGTCCGGACGGGAAGCGCGCGCAGGTTGCGGTGGCGGGTGCCGGGATCGAGCTGGTTTGTGCCGAACCTGCTGTCGAGAACGTCGCCTTTTGTTGCCAAGGTTGGACCGCCGAATGACAGGTCGATTTCTCAATTTTGAGACAGGACAAACGCCATGAAGGGCTTTTCTGACAAGTTCGCCGATTTTCCGGACTACATTCTGAAGATCACCAAGGAGATATGGGAAGATCGCGGCATTGCCACGCTTCACGACTATTACGGACAAAACATGTCGATCCGCACGCCGCTTGGGGCCTCTCGGGGCAATGCCGGTGTCATTGCGGCCACGCTTGGCACGCTGGCGGAATTTCCTGACCGTGAGCTTCTTGGAGACGATGTCATCTGGAGCGGGAACGAGGATGAGGGGATGTTGTCGTCGCATCGATTGTTTTGCACTGGCACGCATCTTGGGGACAGCATGTTTGGTCCGGCGACGGGCAAGAATGTGCAGTTTTTCGTCATAGCGGATTGTTACGCGATCAATAACGTCATTGAGGACGAATGGCTGGTTCGGGATTACGGCGGTATCGCGCGCCAGCTTGGTCATGAGCCGCGTGAATTGGCGCGCCAGATCATCGTTGATGAGGGTGGGCCTGACGCCTGTAAGCCACCTCTGTCCCGGGCGACCGATATTGAAGGTCCGTACAAGGGTCGTGGCAATGATAACGCATGGGGCGAGGAATATGCCGACTATCTGACCCGGATCATGAGTGCCGATCTCGCCGTCATCCACGAGAAATATGATCGTGCGGTATCGGGAGCTTATTCGGGGAACACATCGGTGCGCGGTCACGCCGGTGTCGATGGGTTTTGGCTGAAATTGAGGTCGGCCTTTCCGTCGGCCAAATTCACAATCGAGCACCAGATCGGGCGTGAAGATGCCATGATGCCCCCGCGTGCGGCGATCCGCTGGACGCTGGAAGGCAAACATGACGGTTGGGGCGCTTTTGGACGGCCCTCGGGTGCGGACGTCTTTATCATGGGCATGAGCCACGCCGAATTCGGGCCATGGGGTCTTCGCCGCGAGTATACGCTTTATGATGAAGTTGCGATCTGGAAGCAGATTCATATGCAAACGGGAGAATTTTAAGTGGGGCCCGGACGTTCACTACGCTCGGATTGGCGCGCGCTGACGGAAACGGAAGCTCAGCTTCGGTTTCACGTGCACCGCCAATCCCTGCGGGCAAAGCGGCTGAACAACCACCCGCCCGGAGGATGATCGTTCAACCGCTTTGCTGAAACACTGAATATTAGGATGCACACATGAACATCGAATCTCGCATTGTCCGCTACGGCGAATTGAAGCCTTGCAAAACTGCTTTTATTGACGCGCATACGCCCGGTTCCGATCTGAAAGAGAACTTCACCATCATTGGTGGTGGGGTCTCTGAAAGCGCCGACCAGCACGTCCACATCACCGACAAGATCGGTTTCAACATCGGCGCGGCGGGGCAGCCGCCAAAGTGCCGAAACTCGCTACATTCTCACACCACCGCCGAAGTGTTTTTTGTCCTGAAAGGCCGCTGGCGCTTTTTCTGGGGTCGCTGGGGGGACGCGGGCGAATTCGTCGCCGAGGAAGGCGATATATTCAACATTCCCACGGGCATTTTTCGGGGGTTTGAGAATATCGGAACCGACTATGGGATGATCATGGCGATCCTCGGCGGCGACGATGCGGGCGGTGGCGTGACTTGGGCACCGCAAGTGATTGAAGACGCGAAATCACATGGGCTTGTTCTGGGTGAAAATGGGCGGCTATACGACTCCAAGAAGGGTCAATCTCTGCCCGAGGGCATTAACCCGATGCCTTCGCTGACCGACGAGCAGTTGGCGTCTTACCCCGAGGTCCCGGTCGAAGACGTCGTCCCGGGTTATGTTGCCCGGTATCAGGATCTGATGGCTCTTGCTGCCAAGCGGCCTGCGAAAGTCATTGGGGAAGATGCGCTTTTGAAAGACCGACCCGGGTTTGAGGTGGACTTCCTTACGCGTGGATCTGTGTCGCCAGACATTGGCAAGGCGGATAAGCCGACGGTTCTGATGCCGGTGCGGGGTCATTGGCGTCTGAGTTGGAACGGCGGAGAGACGGTCCTGAACCCCGGCGATA
This sequence comes from uncultured Boseongicola sp., assembly GCA_938016355.1. Taxonomy (GTDB): domain Bacteria; phylum Pseudomonadota; class Alphaproteobacteria; order Rhodobacterales; family Rhodobacteraceae; genus CALLWO01. Next base: position 10,221 of record CALLWO010000154.1, read on the forward strand.
CCGCGCTTTTGAAGCCGGGAGAAGCGCATGGGATTGAACCGTCAATGACCGGGGAGGCGTCGCTTTATCGGATTACGGCCACGGATGATCCGGCTGGCGCGACCTGGACTGGCGACTGACGAAACGCGCTTAGAAGCGAGACTCTACACATATGAAAGCAGCGGCTACCTTCAGGTGGCCGCGACCAACTGGCTATGTCTGTGGCACGGCTGAGCGGGAATGCATAGGATTGCAAAAATCCGTTGCCTCGGTGACTGTTGCTGACCTAAACTGACACAACGCCCTTGCCTGACCCGGACCACTTTGACACCGGCTTTGGCAGGACCGCTGCTTCAGAGGGGAAGGTTATTGCGACGACATGACAATGTAACATCTTTGGATGTGGCGCGTCGTGCTGGTGTGTCGCAATCCGCCGTAAGTCGGACCTTCACGCCCGGAGCAAGCGTTTCGAAGCGGACGCGCGAGAAGGTAGAAAAAGCCGCTGAGGACCTTGGCTATCGGCCGAACTCTCTTGCGCGGGCCATGATTACCGGCCGGAGCCGGATCATAGGCCTTGTTGTTGCTTACCTTGAGAACCAGTTTTATCCGGTCGCCATCGAGCGGTTGAGCCGCGCGCTCAAGGACGAGGGCTATCACATGCTGATATTCCTGACCGAGAACAGTGACACGATGGTGCCCGAAGTCGTCAATGACCTGTTGGACTATAGGGTAGATGCGATCGTGACGGCCTCTGTCGCCATGTCGGATGAATTGACCGCGCAATGCGATGCGGCTGGAATTCCCGTTGTGATGTTCAACCGTGGACAAGATGATGAACGCATCTCGTCCGTTACATCGGACAATGTTTCGGGAGGTCGCGACGTCGCGAATTTTCTTCTGGCGGGAGGGCATCAGCGGATCGCGCATATTGCGGGATGGCAGGAAAGCTCTACCGGTCGTGACCGCGCCAAAGGATTTGTCGAAGGGCTTGCCGAACGTGGCGAAGAACCGTTCATTGTCGTTGACAGTCACTACGACCCTAATGAGGCGAAACGCCTGACGCGTGAAATATTCAGCAAACAAGATCGTCCAGATGCTGTGTTCGTCGGGAACGACCACATGGCGTTTGCTGTGATGGATGCACTGCGTTTTGACATCGGTCTGCGTGTTCCATCGGACGTATCGGTCGTTGGGTATGACGACGTGCCGATATCAAGCTGGGCTGCCTATGACCTCACAACCATCCGCCAGCCGGTGAACCAGATGGTGGCAGCGACCGTTGAGGCGGTGATTGACCGGATTGAAGGGGGAATTCAGCCTAAACAGGTGCGAATCCCGGGGCCTTTGATTGTCCGAGGGTCGGCGCGCAAACCCGAGATATCAAGCTGAAGACGCCTAATTTGATCGCTGAAGAATGCACATAGCCTTTGTGGGACGACCAATGCAGGCGTCCGGGCTGAAAGTCGAAAACAAAAACGAGATCGGAAGTATCCTATGACCATTAAATCCACTCATGTCGGGTCTTTGCCACGTAGTCAGGAGGTCGTTGACCAGATTTTCGCGCGCGAGCGGGGAGAGGCGTATGACGGCGCCACATTTGATCGGGTGATGACAGATCACGTGGCGTACCTTGTGTCAAAGCAGAAGGAAGCCGGGATTGATATCGTCAGCGATGGTGAGACGTCGAAGATTTCTTATGCGACCTATGTCAAAGATCGCTACACCGGATTTGATGGTGACAGCCCGCGCAATGCGCCGGCGGATTTGAAGCTTTTCCCCAGTTTTCTGGAGCGGTTGGCCAATGATGGCGGCACGCCGAAATACGCGCGTCCGATGTGCGTTGGTGAGGTGAAATCCAAAGGGCAGGGCGAGCTGGAGAAAGATATCGCTAACCTGAAGGCGGCAATGGCGGCGGAAGGTGTCGAGCGCGGCTTCATGAATGCGGCCAGTCCGGGCGTGATTTCTCTGTTCCTTCAGAATGATTTCTATCCCGACCGGGAGGCATATCTGGCCGCACTGGCGGATGCGATGAAGGAAGAATACGAGACGATTGTGGCGTCGGGCCTGGATTTGCAGCTTGATTGCCCGGACCTCGCTCTGTCGCGGCATATGCTGTTCAATGATCTGACGGATGAAGAGTTCGTGAAGGTTGCGAACATGCATGTGGAGGCGTTGAACCACGCGCTTTCGGATGTTCCTGCCGAGAAGGTGCGGGTGCACATTTGCTGGGGCAATTACGAGGGCCCGCATGTGTGCGATATCGACATGGCCAAAATGTTCGACACGCTGATTTCGACCAAGGCGCGGTATGTTTTGTTTGAAACCTCGAACCCTCGGCACGGGCATGAATGGACCGTGTTTCGGGATCGCAAGGGCGACATTCCGGACGACAAAGTGCTGGTGCCGGGGGTCGTCGATACGACGACGAATTTTGTCGAGCATCCCGATCTGGTGCAACAGCGCGTCGAACGCTTCGTCGATATCGTAGGGGCCGAGCGGGTCATTGCAGGGTCGGATTGCGGGTTCGGCACGTTTGCCGGATTTGGCGCGGTTGATCCCGGCATAGCCTGGGCGAAGCTTGCGAGCCTGTCAGAAGGCGCGCGCAACGCGGGATGACGCCGCTTGTTCTGATCCCGGGGTTCATGTGCGACGGGCGTCTGTTTGGCCCTCAGATTGGCCGATTGCAGGGCGAACGCGCGGTTTTCCCGCTGGTTCCAATGCAGTCGAGCATCCCGGAGATGGCGACGGCGATCTTGGATGTAATACCGGGGCGATTTTGTGTTGCGGGGCTTTCCATGGGCGGGATTGTCGCGATGGAGATCCTGCGCCAAGCCCCGGATCGTGTCGAGCGATTGGCGTTGATGGATACAACGCCACTGGCGGATGCGCCGGAAAACCACAGCGTTCGGACGCGTCAGATTGCCGATGTGTGGGACGGGAAGCTTGATGCGGTGATGCGCGAGGAACTGAAACCTGCGTATCTGGTCGACAGTCCGCAAAAGCCGGCGCTTCTTGAATTGTGCACGGATATGGCGCGCGCGCTTGGCCCGGAGGTTTTTGAGGCGCAGGCCATTGCCTTGCGTGATCGGAGGGATGCGACAGATGTTTTGGCGAGTGCGCCGGAGCACACCTTGATCCTGCACGGGACAGAGGACCATCTTTGTCCGCCCGAGCGGCACCAATTGATGCATGCCTTGGCGCCCCAATCGACATTGGTGGCAATTGATGGCGCGGGGCATCTTCCGACGTTGGAACAGCCGCAGACCACCTTGACGGCCCTTAAAGACTGGTTGGAATAAATATGAACAATGAATTGCTCGATATCCTCAAGCGGTGTGACACACCGACAATTTGCAACGCGATCGAAGTCGTTCAAGGAAAACGCGGGTTCAACGCGTTTACGCGAGGCACGGTCCTGGCTTCTGCGCCCGAGGCCGGTGCGATGGTCGGATATGCCGTCACCGCCAAGATTGCAGGCGTGGCTCCCCCAGAGGAAGGCCCTGACACGATCCGGGCGCGACGTATGGAATACTACAGGCGAATGGCCGAGGCGCCGAAGCCCTCAATCGCCGTCGTCGAAGACGTCGATTACCCCAATTGTATCGCGGCCTACTGGGGTGAGGTGAACACATGGGTTCACAAGTCCTTTGGAATGTCCGGCGCGCTGACCAATGGGGTCATGCGCGATCTGGCCGATCTCGCGCCGGATTTTCCTGTTATCGCCGGGTCTGTGGGGCCAAGCCATGGGTTCGTCCATATTCGGGAGAATGGAACGCCGGTTAACCTGTTCGGTCTGACGGTGAACGATGGTGATCTGGTTCACGCCGATCGCCATGGCGCCGTCGTGATCCCACCCGATGTCGTCGATCAACTTGGCGAGGGAATAGAGAAATTATTTGCGTGCGAACGGTTGGTTCTTGATCGTGCGAAAGCGGGGCCCATGTCCTTTGATGACTTCCAGACGTGCTGGGAAGCCTTCGAGCGCGCCCGCGTTTAATGCGATGCATTTTGGCGGATTGCCTCACGGCATTGTGCCGGATTTCAGCAATTTTCCAAAAGCGCTAGGCAATCAATTTGTTGAACAGATCGGGCTTTTCCAAATGGACGGCGTGGGCAGCGGCGGGAATGACGGCGAGGTTGCATTTGGGGATGGTTTGCCAAAGCAATTCGATCTGAGGCCAGGCATAGGTGCGGTCATTGTCGCCCCAGATGACCAGCGTGTCGGATGTAATGGAGGCGAGGTGTTCGCGCCCTGACCAGCTTTGCATGGCCTCCAATCCTGCCAGAATAGCCTCGAGCGAGCTTTGGGCAGCAAGGTCGGCGCAGGCTTTGCATTCCGGGTGGTTTTCGCCGTCAAGAAACCACGTGGTTGCGATGCGCCGCGCGGTTGCTTCTGGCCCGTCGGCGCGCGCGCGTTGCATCGAGGTTTCGATGGTTTCAAAGCGCCCGGGGAGGACGCCGGTTGGACCGGTGCCATAAAGGATCAGTTTGCCGACGCGCGAAGGGGCGAGCCGCACCATTTCCTGCACGATCATCCCGCCCATGGAGTGCCCCAACAGATCGAAATGGTCGATATTGAGCCGGGTGAGTTCCCCCAAGGCCCATTCTGCGAATCCGGGGATGCTGTTGATTGGGGGCAGGTGGGCGTTTTTGCCAAATCCCGGCAAGTCGAGCGTTATGAGATCCCGGGCGGCCCCCAAAGGTTTCTGGAGCGCCCACTGTGCGCTTCCGCCCATGAAGCCATGGACGAAAACCAGAGGTTTCACCGGCGTCCGCCTTGGACGATGCGATCAAGGATCATGGCACAGAACAGGATCGAGAAGCCTGCGAGGATACCTTGGCCGACGTTGGCGTACTGCAAGGCTTCGAGCACGTCTTCGCCAAGGCCTTTCGCACCGATCAGGGACGCCACGACGACCATGGCGAGGGACAGCATGATGGTTTGGTTGATCCCCGCGCGGATCGAGGGCGCGGCAAGGGGGAGGTCCACTTTGGTAAGCAAGTACCATTTGTTTGCGCCAAAACTTATCGCCGCTTCCCGGACGCTTTCGGGTACGCCGCGCAATCCAAGCACGGTTAGACGCACAACCGGCGTTCCCCCAAAGATCATGGTGGTGACGACGGCCGCGGGTTTACCGGTTCCGAAGAAGGCAATGACCGGGATCATGAAGACGAAAGCGGGCATCGTTTGCATGAAATCCATGATCGGTTGGATAAAGGAATAAAAGCGCGGGCGGCGTGCGGCGAACATGCCAAGCGGAATGCCGATAAGGATCGACAGGCAGGCCGCTGTTCCAAGCAGGGCCAGCGTCGTCATCGCCTTTTCCCAAAACCCAAGAAGGCCCATGTAGGAGAGAAATGCGCCTGAATATATGGCCATTCGCACGCCAGCGGTCAGCCACGTCAAAAGGATGATGAGGCTTGCGATAACGATCCACGGCGTGCTGACAAAGGCGATCTCCAGCGCGTCGAGCACTAGGCGGATAAAGTAGGTGATGGCGTCAAAGAGCGCATCGCCGTTCAGAACCGCCCAATTAAAGAAAGCTTCAACCTTTTCAATGCTGACGAGCCGGAATTCCGGTCGTGTCGGGAAGTCTGAGAGCAGGTCGAAGCGGCCGGGGAAGCTGTAGTGGAGCATGGCAGCCGCGACGATCAGAGCCATGAAAAGCGCGCTGAACACAATCTGAGAGATGTGCATGCCGGAGCGAATGGAGCGGTCGCTGAGCCAGTCGGAGAAACGGCCCTCGAGTGCGGTGTTGGCGACGATCGCTTGTGCAAGTTTGGCAAGGATTAGGATGGCAAGACCGGTAAGCGCGATTGTCGGGCCTTCTTGAGAGAGGGCCTCGGCTTCGGCGCGAAAGCCATCGATATTCGCTTCGAGGGATTCAACCGTGCGCCGGAACGCATCGACACGGTCGGACCCGCTTTCGATTGCGGCTTCTAACTGTCGGCGTCGCAGATCAAGCGTACCTTCGATTGAGGCGATGCGCGCCATAGCATCGGCGGCAAGGTCGCCGTAAAGGCCGCGCGAGATCTGGACAAATGCAAGGGCCTCGAAGACGAGGAAGGCCAGCGCCCATGACCACAGGCTGCGTGCGCCGAACCAGATCGGGCCGAAGAGGCCAGCCATGAGGTTGAACGTGGGCGTGAACTGAGACGACGCGCCAATTTTGTCGAAATTTCGGATGTAATACTCCGGGCTGGTCCGCACGAACGTCCGGATGCTTTCGCGGCGTTCCTCGGCATAGGCCAGCGCGGCGGCGCTTTCCGTGTCTTCCAGTGGATTTACGCCATTGTCGGTCATGATACTTCGGTTCCTTCGATGACGGTTCTGAGCAAATCGGAGCGCGTAATGACACCAACATCCTGGCCTGCGTCCTCGACAAGGATCGCGCTTTCGTTTTCGATGGCGAGGTTGATGAGATTGCTCAGGTTTTCGGCCTCATTCACGCGTGGCGCGTCGGCCGAGAGCGGTCCATGGGTGGCCACGTATTTTTCGATCGGTTGCATGACGACATGGGCATGGACGACTTTGAGACGTGAGATGCCCGCGACGAAATCGGCGACGTAATCGTCGGCCGGGTTCATCACGATGTCTTCGGACGTACCGATCTGGACCATTTTACCGTCGCGCATGATGGCGATCCGGTCACCGATCCGCACGGCTTCGTCGAGATCATGGGTGATGAAAACGGTCGTCTTTTTCAGGATTTTGGAAAGACGAATGAATTCGTCCTGCAATTGGCGACGGATGAGCGGGTCGAGCGCTGAGAAGGGTTCGTCCATCAGGAGGACGTCGGGATTGGCGGCGAGCGCGCGGGCCAGACCCACGCGTTGTTGCATGCCACCTGACAATTCGTGGGCAAACTTCGCGCCCCATGCGCCAAGCTCGACGATGTCGAGGATCGCGGCGGCCTGTCTCATCCGCTCGTTCTTTGCGACTTTGCGAATTTCCAACGGCATCGCGACATTGTCGAGAACCGAGCGGTGGGGCATGAGCGCAAAATTCTGAAACACCATGCCGATTTTCTGGTTTCTGAAACGCTGAAGCTCTTGAGGGCCGAGCGCCATGACGTCTGTGCCTTCGATTTCGATTCTGCCGTCGGTGGGTTCCAGCAGCCTGTTGAAGTGGCGCACGAGCGTGGATTTGCCGCTGCCCGAAAGACCCATGATGCAGAAGATTTCGCCCCGGTTCACGGACAGGCTGACGTCGGCCACGCCGACGACCGCGTTATATTCTGAAAGCACTTCGGCTTTGGAGAGGTTTCGGTTGCGGATCGCCTCAAGTGCGTCCTTGGCCCGAGCGCCAAAAATCTTCCAAACATTGGAAATTTCGATAACGGTGTCTTGGCTCATTGCTTTATCCATAACCGTTGAATGAAAACAGCGCGGACGGGGCCCGCGCTGTTTTGCTGTTTTAAGTCTTAGAGGCCAAGCATCGCATCGACGCGATCAGTATTGGCGTTGACCCATTCTGCGGCAACTTCCGCTGGATCGCGACCGTTGGCGCTGATCTCGAACGCCAGACCGCTCACGTCGTCGGCTGTCACCTGAAAGTTCGCGAAGAATTCAGCGATCGCTGGTGAGCGATCTGCAAGCGAGTTCGAGTAAGCGATCTGAACCTGCTTCAGCGCGTCTTTGGTGGCAACTTTGGACTTCTCGTACCAATCCGCATCATCGGAAGGCTGCACCATCTGGTAGTTTGCCGGATCAAATGTTGGCTCGGTCAGCATTTCGACGTCGAACATGAACCAAACAGCGTGCGGCTTGTAGCAATAGAACGCATAGCCTTCGCCCTTGGCGATGGAATCTTTGATGCGTGCCGTTTTGACGCTTTCTTCGGCGCGGATCGGTTCGATGAAGTCAAGCAGCCCATAGTCGCGCGTCTTAACCTCGTTTACGTTTGCTGAAGCCCAGCCGGGTGCGCCGATCCACATCTCGCCGCGACCGTTGCCATCGCTGTCCATGAGAGCAGCAACATCGGGGCGACCCAGATCGGTGATATCGGTGATGTTGTTGGCCATCCCGAAGTCTTTGGAGACGCAGAAGCCCTGATTGCCTTCGTATGGGTTTGACGAGAGCGTCACAGTGCCGGCTTCATCGACATATTTCTTGGTGAAGCTTTCCTGATTTGGCAGCCAGACATCGGGATGCACGTCGATGTCGCCTTTGCCCTGATCCATCGCCTGAAAGATCGTGGCGTTGTTGCCGGGTACATATTCGACGGACCCGCCGATACGCGTTGTGACGATCTCACCCAAGACGTGGGCGATGGCTTGCGCGCCTGTCCAGGATGGAACGCCGATCTTAACCTCTTCGGCTGCCAAAGCGGGCAGGGCCATTGGGCTGATTGCTGCAGCGAGCAGAATTGATTTCATTTTAAGTTTCATAGTCTTCCTCCGTTGGTATGCGCCCTTTGCGGGCGTCATTTCAGTTCAGCGATGCGATCAGCTGTTCCTGATACGCAAAGAGTGCAGAAGCACCCCCTGTATGCAAGAATAGAACAGTGTCGCTTGGTTTAAAAAAGCCCTGTCGGATCATGCCGATCAACCCTGCCATGCCTTTGGCGGAGTAGACCGGATCGAGCAAAATGCCTTCTTGCTGTGCGGTCAGGCGAACCGCCTCTAAAGTAGACGGTGCCGGGATGCCGTAGCCGTCGCCGACATAGCCGTCATCGACCAGAATTCTGCTGAGAGGAACGCCTTCGACGCCAAGTTTTTCAAGCGTTTTCTGGGTAAGCCCATGGACGGCGTTCATCTGCTTTTCGCGCGGTTGGCGCACGCTTACGCCCATGACGGGGAGCGTGTGGCCGACGGCCTCAAAGCCTGCGACAAGCCCGGCTTGGGTGCCGGTGCTGCCGGTGGCCATGACGAGCCAGTCGAAGGTTTGCCCCGTTGTTTCGGCGTGGTCGGAAATTTCCTTGGCACAATTGACATAGCCAAGCGCGCCGATGGCATTCGAGCCGCCACCGGGGATGAAGTAGGGCCGGTGACCATCTGCTTTGAGAGCTTCGGCCGCAGCTTCGCCTTCGGCGTTCATGTCGAGGCCTGCCGGTCTAAACTCGTGGGTCGCGCCAAACAAATTGTCGAGGAGGACGTTGCCCGTTTCTTCATAGGACGCATCGACGCCCGGCACGCGACGTTCCAACAGGACGTGACATTTCATCCCGACTTTGCAGGCGGCGGCAGCGGTTTGACGTACGTGGTTGGATTGCACAGCGCCTTGGGTCACGAGCACATCGGCTTTCTGACGCATCGCTTCGCCCACAAGGAATTCGAGCTTTCGGGTCTTGTTGCCGCCCATCGCCAGTCCGGTGCAATCATCGCGCTTGATGAACAAGCTGGGTCCGCCAAGCAATTCTGTGAGCCGCGGCATAGACTCGATGGGTGTTGGTTGATGACACAGGGACGTGCGCGGGAATGGCGACAGGTCCAGAGATTTGGATGCGCGTTGCAGCGTCGCGGTGTCGGTCATTGGACATTCCTAACTGATCAATTGTTCCTGTTAGACTGCGGCACGCGGGCAAAAGGGTCCAATGCTATGTTCCTATGGCATTATGCAAAATTTGCATTAGAGTGCGTCCATGGACATGTTCTTGTTTCGTGATCTGGAGCGGTTGAGCCGGACCGGAAATTTTTCCCAAGCCGCGGCATTGGCCAACCTGAGCCAACCGGCCTTTAGTCGTCGGATCAAATCCCTTGAGGCGTGGGTCGGGGTTTTGTTGGTCGACCGTTCGCATCAGCCGGTTACTTTGACGGATGCAGGCGCGCAGATGCTTGAGGCCGGGCTTCAGGCGTTGACGCGGATCGAGCAGGAGCGAAGCCAGATCCTCGAACTCCAGGCGCTGCCGGACAAGTACGTGGTGACATTCGGGACGCAACATTCCATTGGCTGGCGGTTCTTTCCGGCTTGGTTGCAGGCGCTGGAAGAGGCGTATGGACCGGTATTGTCGCGGTTGCGGGCAGATGATCTGCCCAGTTGTATGCGCGATCTAAGAAGCGGCAACGTTGATTTTGTCATCGCCTATGCGCGCGGTGACCAGACGGAGGACCGTGGGGCCAATTCGATCACAATCGGCACGGATCAATTGATCCCGGTGTGTAAGCCCGCGGCGGACGGCACGCCGATGTTTGGGTTTGAAGCGGGCGGTGTGCCGATGCCGTATCTTCGATTTGGGGATGCGGCACCGATTGGCGCGCATCTTGATCCGCTTTTCGCGCAGCATGACATTTCGCGGCGTCTTAACATTGTCTACGAGAATTCGATGGCGGGCGCACTTCGCATTCGTGCGCGCGAGGGCGACGGGGTTGCGTGGTTGCCAAAGAGCCTTGTTCTTCCGGATCTGGAGAGCGGGTTGCTTGTGCGCACAGGTGCGCCGGAATGGGTCGTTGATCTGTCGATCCAGCTTTTACGGGCCAAGGGTCACTACAATCGGGTGACACGCTCAATCTGGTCGTATTTGGAGGTGCGGCAATCGGTGTCGCTTGTGGCCACAAATTGATCGGGGTTGCTGGGCTGTGGGCAAAAAATGATTGACCGGAAGGTCCGGTTTGTGTCCGATCCGGGGTGATCGACAAAGGCTGACGCAATGTTTGACGCTTTACCGAACCGCTCTCGTGACGAACTGAATGCCGCGCTTCCGATGGTGGTGGACGCGCCAAAAGACGAGGGGCAGGTCGCGTTGATCGTTGTGCGACCCGAAAGCGGATTGCGCGAGATGCCAACGACCATTCACATTTCGCGCGCACGGGGCGTTGAGGGGGATCGGTGGGCCGACGGAAGCTGGCTCCAAGACGACAACGGACGGCCCCATCCCGATGTTCAGATCAATTTGATGAACACCCATGCGGCGGAGGCGATTGCCGGTGAAAAAAGCAACTGGGCGGCGGCGGGCAACAATTTTTTCGTCAACTTGGATATGTCACCAGAGAATTTGCCGCCGGGAACGCGTCTGGCACTTGGCGATGCCGAGATCGAAATATCGAAACAGCCCAACAAGGCGTGCCAGAAATTCATCGATCGCTATGGCCGCGATGCGTGCGTTTTTGTGAACGTTGGTCCGGGTTGGGCGCTTCGGATGCGCGGCCTTTATGCGCGTGTTGTTTCGGACGGTGATGTTTGCCTCGGGGATCAGATAAGAAAGCTTTGAGAGGTTGTTCAATAGGTCGCGCGCCCGCCGGAGAGATCGAAAACGGCTGCCGTTGTGAAGGCATTGGCGTCACTGACGAGCCAGGCAATCATTTCGGCGGCTTCTTCCACTTCAAGAAACCGCGCGCGCGGAATTTTCGACAGCATATAGTCGATATGTTCTTGCGACATTTGATCGAAAATCGGTGTGCGTGCGGCGGCGGGTGTCACGCAATTCACGCCGACGTTGCAATCGGCAAGCTCTTTTCCAAGCGATTTTGTGAAGCCAATCACACCGGCTTTTGAGGCGGAATAGGCGCAGGCGTTCGGGTTGCCTTCTTTGCCAGCGATCGAGGCGATATTCACGATGCGACCGTAGTTGCGTTCGCGCATCCCGCCGACGATGGCCTTGTTCACATGAAATGTCCCGGTGAGGTTGATGTCGACGATCTTGGACCATGCGTCGTTATCATATGTCTCGACAGGTGCATTCGGTCCGGCAATGCCTGCGCTGTTCACAAGTATGTCGATGGGACCGATAGAAGATTGAGTTTTCTCAACGGCTTCCAGCACAGATGCCCAGCTTGAGATATCGCAGGTTACGGGCAGAATGTCGGAACCGGCTTTTTGGATATTCAGATCGGTGTTCGTGTCCCAGCTTGCGACGCGTGCACCCGACTGAAGGAGTTTTTGGACAACGGCTTCGCCGATGCCCTGCGCGCCGCCAGTGACGACGGCTGTTTTGCCATTAAGATCGTATTGATTCATGTTCTGCCTGCCGGATTGTGATGTTGCCACCCAACTCCGAAGTCAGAAAAATGTAAACTGCCGCTTCGCTCAAGATCGTCTTAAAACCGAGCGCGGAGTTTGGAAATTAAGCTTTGCCTTTGCGTTCCATCGCAACGCTGCGATTTGCGCGTGGTTTGGAAAGATGGGCGATGAGCGTTACTTTTCGCATATGCATGAACATCGTTGCACCCTCGATTGCGCGAGGTTCGCGCGGTTTAATTGCGCGGGTCTGAGGAAAGGCAACAACATTACTCATTGGCGTGACTCCTGTTCGTCCAATGATCGTTAAACTCGAACATTGTGTCCAATACTTGACCTTAAGAAGGTAATGCTTCGATTAAGTGGCCGCGCGCATTTCGGCGTTTAAGGCAACACAAAAAGCCAGAGCCAGACGGAAATCACCGAAAGCGCGGTGCCGATCAGCACGGATGACGCGGCGACGCGGCGTGCCGTGCCGTACATATTGGCGAACAGAAAAGTATTGATGCCGGGCGCCATTGTTGCGGTCAGCGTGGCAGAGCGAAAGGCGGCTTTGTCCAGGTCCATGAGGGACGCCGCCGCGAATGTAATCGCGGGGTGAAGGATCAACGAAATCGCGCAAACCATGAAAATAATGCGCAAATCGCCTTCTGGCCGATATCGGACGAGAACGCCTCCCAAGCCGAACAGGGCCGCGGGGATCGCGGCGCGGATCATCATGTCGATCGCATCGGTCAGCACGTTTGGAAGAGGCAGGCCTGACATGTTCACGACAAAGCCAAGGGCGATACCGATCACAAGCGCGTTGCGGAACATCGCGCGCAAAACCAGCTTGGCGGTATCGCGCGCGCCGGCATCGCCGCTTTTGGCGATTTCCATCGCCGTGACGCCTAGCATGTAGCAATAGGGGGCATGGAGCGCGATAATCGCGTAATTGCCGGGGAGTGCGCCTTCGCCAAAGGCGCGTTCGGTAATCGCGAGGCCCAAAAGGACAGAATTCGAGAAGAGGCAGATAAAGCCAATGGCGATGGCGTCGGGCCAGCTCCGTTTGAATATAAAGCGTGCGCCGCATGTGCCTGCGATAAATCCGATGGTCGCACCGGAATAGAAGGCAATCAGGAGAGGGAAATTAAAAGTGGCCCCGAGATCGAGCGTGGAAATCGCGCGAAAGAGTAGGCAGGGGATCGCGAAATTCTGCGTAAACCGCATCAATCCGTCCACGCCGCTTTCAGAAAACCAACCACGCATCACCGAGAAATATCCAAACCCGATTACAAGAAAAACCGGGAGGATCACATCAAGAAGGGCTTGCATGGTCTAGATTTCTAATACGATTTTCATACCGTCAAACGCAGGTTCCACAGTGTCAGGCGTGTCGCGATTAACCTCTTCGTAGTCCATGTCGATGTGCATATTGGTTAAGACGGCGCGTTTCGGAGCGGCGCGTTCGATCCATTCAAGGGAGCGTTCCAGATGCGCATGCGTTGGATGGGGCGTTCGGCGAAGTGCATCGAGAATCCAGACATCAAGGTTATCGAGAAGGGGCCAGACGGTTTCGGAGATCATGGCGACGTCAGGCAGATAGGCCAAAGCCCCGATGCGGAAGCCAAGGGCGTCAATCGCGCCGTGTTCGACTTCGAATGGTGTGAAGGTGATCGCGCCGCCTGCGCCTGTAATCGTCACGTCGCCATCGATGGTATGCATCGTAAGAATGGGCGGGTACGTCGAGCCTTCGGGCTGGATAAAGGCATAACCGAAGCTGTCGAACAAACGTTGCTGCGTTGGGGCGTCGGCCCAGACTGGCAGGCGGTCCTTTTGGTTGAAGACGATCATGCGCAAATCGTCGATGCCGTGGCAATGATCGGCGTGCCCGTGAGTGAAGACGACTGCATCCAGGGTGCCGACGTTTTCGGACAGCAATTGTTCGCGCATATCGGGTGATGTGTCGATCAAGACGCGGGTGATGCCGTTCCCGTCTTCGCGCTCGACCAAAAGGGAACACCGGCGTCTGCGGTTTTTCGGGTTCGACGGATCACACGCGCCCCAATGCCCGCCGAGGCGCGGCACGCCGCCGGAAGATCCGCAGCCAAGGATTGTGAATGTCAGCTTTGCCATGTCGTTGCCTTGGAAAACAAGCGATTGAAATTCTGTTCAGTATGGCGCGCAAATTCCCGATAGGACATTGAAAAGACGTCCGCGCCGACACGGGCGGTGTCCGCGACGAACGCGGGTTCGTTGCGCTTGCCGCGATTTGGTGGCGGGGCAAGGTAGGGGGCGTCGGTTTCCACGAGAATGCGATCAACAGGCGCTTGCGCGAAGATGTCGCGCAGGTCCTGGCTTTTTGGAAAGGCTGCGATGCCGGACATCGAAAGGTAAAACCCTAGATCGAGGGCGGCTTGGGCCAATGCGGCTCCGCTGGAAAAGCAATGCATGACGCAGGTGTAGGGGCCGTTTTGGTATTCATCGCTCAGAATGCGGGCCATGTCGTCGTCGGCGTCGCGGGCATGGATGATCAAGGGCAGGCCGCTGCGCCGTGCGGCTTCTATGTGGATGCGCAGGCTCGCTTGCTGCTCCACTTTGCTTTCCACAGTGTAGTGATAGTCGAGACCCGTTTCGCCAATTCCAACACATTTAGGGTGGGCGGCGACGGCAAGAAGGTCTTCGACGCTAACCATCGGTTCGGCGGCAACCGACATTGGGTGGGTGCCTGCAGCAAAGAAGATGGGGGCATGGGTTTCGGCCAGTGCAACAACAGGATCAAGCGCGCTGAGTTTGGTGCAGATCGTCACCATCCGATGCACGCCGCGCTCGGCTGCGCGCGCGAGAAGTGCGTCAACCTCACCATCAAACTGGGGGAAATCCAGGTGGCAATGGCTGTCGGTGATGTGGGGTTGTGTCGCGTCGGTCGGTGACATGAGTGTCGTATCTTTGCTTTGGCTTCGCACGTCAAGAACGCGCGGCGGCCTCGTTGATTTTGAGCAAAACATCGGTGAGGAGGCTTTGCAGGTCGATGTTGACGGCCCGGCCATGGGCGATGCGCTGAGTGGTTTCCTGATGCAGGGTCGCCCACTTTCGCGCCGCAGCCACGTTTGGGGCAAGTTTGGCGAGTGTTTCGAACTCTCTATCTGAGTGGTCGGCCTTGTCCAAGGCGTTCAGACCGGCGCGCGCCAGACGAGCGAACACAATGTCGAGCAGCGTCAGAAAAACCTCGATACGATTGGGCGCTGCGCGGGCCGCGATATGGTCGACAAGCTTTTGAATTTCAGCGCGATCAATCGCCGGGCACGTCCCCAAAAGCGCAATGAGGCGCGTATAAAGCGCAGGGCCATCATGTTCCGCGAGCCGAATGGCTTCCCCGGCTGAACCGCCTGCGAGCCGGGAAACATCCGCGGCGCTTTCTGCAGTTAACCCGTTTCGTTGCAGGACTTGTGCGAGGTCCTCGGGCGTCAGTGTTGCGGCGCGAAGTTCGCGACACCGCGACCGGATTGTCGGCAAGAGCCGGGCAGGGGTATGCGAAACGAGGAGAAGAATGGCGTTTTTTGGCGGTTCTTCCAGCACTTTCAAAAGCGCGTTTGCTGACGAGACGTTCATGTCATCCATCGCATCGACGATCACCACGCGCCGTCCGCCGTCGACCGACGACATGCCAAAGAAATTTCCCAGCTTGCGGACCTCGTCGACGGTGATCTGGGCTTTGAGCTTCTTGCGATCTTTGTCCCACGCGCGCCGGATCAGCATGAGGCCGGATTCTGACATAGCTTCGAGACGTCGCGAAACCGGGTGCTCGGGTGCTGTGTTCAAATCAGTGACCGCTGAGCTGGCGTCCCCGCCAAAGAGGCTTGGGCCATTATCGGGCGGCGGGTTGGCGATCAGGTAGCGCGCGAGTTTCCAAGCCAGAGTGGCTTTTCCGATGCCGCGCGGCCCGGTGATGAGCCAGGCATGGTGGAGACGGTCTTCGTTCAGGGCGTCGAGAAACTGTTGCTCGGCGTCCGCCTGACCAAAAAGATCGTAGACCATGCGCGGATGCGGTGCGCCGTCTATTGCGTCGGCTTCGGGAAGCTCGTCTTCGCTCACAGCGTGTCAGCCAATATGGCTTGAATGTCTTTGCTGATCGCCTCGGGGGCGCGCGCGCCGTCGATACGTTTGCAGCGGTCGGGGTGAGACTGCACGAGTTCTGAGAACCCTTGTGCAAGGCGACGCTGAAAATCGGCGCCCATGTCTTCGAACCTGTCTTCGCCTGACTGCCGCGCCAAGCCCCGTTTCAGGGCCACGATCGGGTCCATTTCAATCACGAAAGTGATGTCGGGTTCTGTCGCGATTGCAATGTCGTGGAGCGTGTCAACGAGTGATCTCAGATTACCGCGCGCGGCACCTTGGTAGACGCGGGTTGAATCCGCGAACCTGTCCGAGATCACGGTTGTGCCGCGATCTAGCGCGGGTAGGATCGTCTTTTCGAGGTGGTCGCGTCGGGCAGCGGTGAAGAGCAAAACCTCGGTTTCGCCCGACCAGCGATCAGGGTTGCCTTCGACCAGCAAGCGCCGGATTTCTTCGGCACCTTCTGACCCGCCGGGTTCGCGTGTGAGAATAACGTCCTTGCCCGCCTGTTTCAGGTGGTCAAACAGCAAGCGGGCCTGAGTTGATTTCCCAGACCCGTCAATGCCTTCAAAGGTTATGAAGTGCCCTCGGCTCATTCCATGAGGGTTTGCACCTGACCCATGGCCTTGTCAAACAACACAGAGCTTGATGCGCGCAGACGTGGGAGAAACCCGCCGAATACGACGTCACGATCCGAGACAAGCGGCAGGCGCTTTTCGGGCATGTCGCTTGCGGTGACGACCAGTTCACCAACTTTGTCGCCTTTGGAGATCGGCGCTTCGAGGGGGCTGTCGTACTCAACGCGCATGTCAACGGAATCCTGTCCGACAGCGGGCACCAGCAAGCGGATATCGCTGTCTGTGATCAGATTGATTTGCTGCTGGTCACCCATCCAAACCGGCGCTTCGGTGATCGTTTCGCCGGCTTTGGCGACGTCTTTTGACAGAAACTGGCGAAAGCCCCAGTTGATGAAGCTTTCCGCTTCCTGACGGCGTTCGCTTTGTTGCTGGAGGCCGGTAAAGACAAACACGATGCGGCGTTCCCCTTGAAGGGCAGAGCCGACGAGGCCAAAGCCCGCTTCTTCGGTATGTCCGGTTTTGAGCCCGTCCGCGCCCATGCCCAAGCCCAACACCGGGTTGCGGTTGAAACGGTTGGAGGGGGAGCGGCCGTCGAAGTCATATTCTTCCAGCGCAAAATAACCGTAGTATTCGGGGAAATCTTCGATCAGCCGCGTGGCCAGAACGCCCAGGTCGCGCGTGCTCATCCGGTGGTTGGGGTTTGGCCAGCCAGACGCATTGGCGAAAGTTGAGTTTTTGAGGCCCATCTCGGGCGCGCGCGCGTTCATCTGACGGGCAAAGGCGTCTTCGCTTCCGGCAAGTCCTTCGGCGACAACAACGCAAGCGTCGTTGCCAGATTGAACGATGATCCCCTTGATCAGGCTTTCAACGGTTGGGCGATCGGTTTCGTCAAGAAACATGGTTGAGCCGCCCATCAGGCGCGCTTTGGTCGAAACGCCGAATGTGGTTTCGAGCGTGACACGGCCATCCCGGAGTGCTTCGAACAGCATGTATAGTGTCATCAGCTTTGACATGGAGGCCGGGGGCAGGGGTGCGTCTGCGTTCTTTTCATAAAGCACGGTGTCGGTCGTGACATCATAAAGGAATGCAGCAGTCGCCTGAGTTTCGAACGCGGCGCGCGCAGGGTTCGGGACGGTGCTTGCGCACGCGGTAATCGCGATTGCGAGGAGTGTTGCAGTAAGTCGTCGGAGCATGGGGGCCTCCGTCAATGGGTGATTAATTTGGGCTTAGAAATGCATCGGAATACCCAAGCGCGCGCACTTGAGCGAGCATGGCGGCTTGATCATCAGGCGTTGCCATCGGGCCGACAAGGACGCGCCAGAACTCGCGATCTGCATTGGAGCCGGGTGCAATCGTGGGCACGATACCACCCTGGCGCAGACTTGAAGCGGCTGCGTTGGCGTTGGCTTCGACCGAGAAGAG
>CALLWO010000155.1 GCA_938016355.1 uncultured Boseongicola sp.
CAGATAGGCGAGCCCGTATTTCTTTTGCAGGTTGCGCAACAGTTCGACGATCTGGACCTGAACCGTCATATCCAGCGCGCTGGTCGGTTCGTCGAGGACGACGAGTTTCGGGCGCAGGATCATGGCGCGCGCGATGGCAACACGCTGGCGCTGACCACCGGAAAATTCGTGCGGATATCGGTGCATGGTCGCGGGATCGAGGCCGACCTCTTCCATGATCTCGGCCACCATTTCGCGCCGGTCACGGCCCGCATCAACGGGGTGAATGGTCAGACCTTCGGCGATGATTTCTTCGACCGTCATGCGGGGGCTGAGGCTGCCGTAGGGATCCTGAAACACGATCTGCATGTCGGCGCGCAAGGGGCGCATGTCGCGGGATTTCAGGCCTTGGATGTTCTGGCCCTGAAAGGTCACGGGCCCTTCGGAAGAGATCAGCCGCATGATCGCCAGCGCGAGCGTTGTCTTGCCTGAACCACTTTCGCCAACAATGCCGACAGTTTCGCCCGCGCGCACGCTGAGCGTGGCGGCGTTGACGGCTTTGATGTGGCCAACGGTGCGTTTCAAAAGGCCGCGCTGGATCGGGAACCAGATGCGCAGCGCGTCGGTTTCGGCCACGGTTTCAGCGCCTTGGGGCACCGGATCGGGCACGCCGGTCGATTCTGCGCTGAGAAGCGTTTGGGTATAGGGGTGTTCGGGCGCGCCAAAAATGTCGGCCGTGTCGCCGCGTTCGACGACCTCGCCGTCTTTCATCACGCAGACGCGGTCTGCGAATTTCCGCACGATACCAAGATCGTGGGTGATAAAGAGCATGGACATGCCCAGCCGGTCTTTGAGGTCGGCCAGAAGCTCAAGGATCTGAGCCTGTATTGTGACATCAAGGGCGGTTGTCGGCTCGTCCGCGATCAAAAGATCGGGGCCGTTGGCAAGCGCCATGGCGATCATCACGCGCTGGCGTTGCCCGCCGGACAATTGGTGCGGATAGGCAGAAAGGCGGCTTGCGGGATCGACGATCCCGACCTGATCGAGAAGTTCGATGATGCGGTTGCGCGCGGCGTCCCCGCGCAGGCCCTGATGCAGCAGCACGGCTTCGGCGAGTTGTTTTTCGATGGTGTGGAGCGGGTTCAGCGACGTCATCGGCTCCTGAAAGATGAAGCTGATGTCGTTGCCGCGCACCCGGCGCAATTCGGGTTCGCTGGCGCCGACCATTTCAGCGCCCTCGTAAGTGACCGAGCCTGAGATTTCGGCGCTGTCGGGAAGAAGCGCCACAGTTGAGAGCGCGGTCACCGATTTGCCCGAGCCGCTTTCCCCGACAAGCGCGACCGTCTCGCCCCGTTTGACGTCAAAGCTGACGCCGCGCACCGCGTGGGTGACTGCGCCGTCCTGACGAAAGTGGACGTTCAGGTCGCTCACGTTGAGGACTACTTCGGATGTGTCGGGCGCGCTCATTGGAACGTCTTTCGCGGGTCAAAGGCATCGCGGATGCCTTCGAATATGAACACCAGCAGCGACAACATGATGGCGAAGGTGAAAAAGGCGGTGAAGCCGAGCCACGGGGCCTGAAGGTTTTGTTTTGCCTGAAGCGTCATTTCCCCGAGCGACGGGGCTGAGGACTGCAAGCCGTAGCCGAGGAAGTCGAGAGACGCCAGGCCGCCGATAGCCCCGGTGATGATGAAGGGCAGAAGCGTGAGCGTGGCGACCATGGCGTTGGGCAGCATATGGCGGAACATGATCGTCGTGTTGGACACGCCAAGCGCGCGGGCCGCACGGACGTATTCAAAGTTGCGCGCGCGCAGAAATTCAGCGCGCACCACGCCAACGAGCGCGGGCCAGCCAAAGAGGATCGTCAGGAACACCAGCATCCAGAAACTTCGCCCGAAAATCGCGAACATGATGATGATCACGTATAGCGACGGCGTCGAGCTCCAGATCTCGAGAAAGCGCTGGAAAACAAGGTCGATCCAGCCGCCAAAATAGCCTTGGATCGCGCCCGCCATGATGCCGATGAGCGAGCCAACGGCGGTGACGATGATCGTAAAGACAATGGACAGCCGGAACCCATAGATCACGCGGGCAAGCACATCGCGTTTGGTGTCGTCGGTTCCAAGCCAGTTGTCGCCATCCGGCGGGCCCGGCGCGGGGCCGGGTTTATCGACAATCGTCTTGTAATGGTAGCGGATCGGCGGCCAGAGCAACCAGCCCCGGTCAATCTCCTGACCATCGACAACGCCGGTTTCGACCTGTTCCATGATGCCGTCGGGATCGTCGTAACACTCCTGAATGCCGCCGCTGATAATCAGGCACTGAACGTCGTCATAGGCATATTCGGTCTTGCCGGCGAAGTCGCCGCCGAAGGTCGTTTCGGGATAGAATTTGAAGATCGGCATGTAATAGGCGCCGTTGTGCTTCACGAGGATCGGTTTGTCGTTGGCGATGAATTCCGCGAAAAGGCTGAGACCGAAGAGGAAGCTGAAAATGATCAGCGACCAGTAAGCGCGCCGGTTGCGCGTGAAATTCCGCCAGCGCCGCTGATTGAGCGGGGAAAGCCACGGACGCTTGCCGCGCGCAGCGTCGAGGTCTGGCACTTGCGGGTTGGTCGTTGCGTCGGGTTGGACGTCGGGCATGGCCATTAGATCAGACCTCCCGCTTGTCAAAGTCGATGCGAGGATCGACGAAGACATACATGAGATCGCTGAGGATGCCGACGAGGAGGCCAAGGAGGCCGAAGGCAAAGAGCGTTCCAAAGATCACCGGGTAATCCCGCGCGACAGCGGCTTCGAAGCCGAGCCGCCCAAGCCCGTCGAGCGAAAAGAGCGTTTCGATGATGAGCGAACTGCCGAAGAAGACGCCGATGAACACTGCCGGGAAGCCCGCAATGACGATCAGCATCGCGTTGCGGAAAACATGACCATAAAGCACCTGACGTTCGCCAAGACCTTTGGCGCGGGCCGTCACCACGTATTGCTTTTTGATCTCATCAAGGAAGCTGTTCTTTGTCAGAAGCGTGAGTGTGGCAAAGCCCGAGATTGACGAGGCGATGACCGGGAGCGCGATGTGCCACATATAGTCAGCGACTTTGCCAAGCGCGCTCAGCTCTTCGAAATTGTCGGACGTGAGCCCCCTTAAGGGGAAAATTTGCCAATAGGACCCGCCTGCGAACAGGACGAGCAAGAGGATCGCAAATAGGAAACCCGGTATGGCATAGGCCACGATAATCAGCCCCGACGTCCATGTGTCGAAGCTGGACCCGTCGCGCACGGCTTTCTTGATGCCGAGCGGAATGGAGATCAGATAGGCGATGAGGGTTGACCACAGCCCGAGCGAGATACTGACCGGGAGCTTTTCGGCCACCAGATCAATCACGCTGATCGAGCGGAAATAGCTTTCCCCGAAATCGAAGCGGACGTAGTTCCACATCATTTGCGCGAAACGGACATGGGCGGGCTTATCAAAGCCGAACTCGCGCTCGAGTTCTTCTATGAACTCTTGCGGAAGCCCCCGCGCGCCGATGTAGTCTGACCCGCTGCTTTCGAGCGTGTTCGTTTCAACATCACCGCGCCCGCCCGAGATCGTTTCAAACACATCGCCCGACCCTTCGAGACGGGCGAGAATTTGTTCTATCGGGCCGCCGGGCACAAACTGCGTCAGCGTGAAGTTGATCAACATGATCCCGAAAAGCGTCGGGATGATCAGCAACAGCCGTCGGAGTATATATGGGCCCATGCGCTGCGCTCCTTTTTAACGCAACGCGCCGTCGGTGCGCAGTTGGTTGGCCTTGTCCTGATTGATCCACCAGTAATCGAGGTGGCCCAGGCCAAATTCGGGAAGATTTTCGGGGTATTCGTACATGTCGTAATACGCCACCCAGTTCTCTTTCAGCATCCAGGTCGGCACCATGTAGTAGTCATAGCGCATGATCCGGTCGATGGCGCGCACGACGGCGGACATTTCGTCGTAATCCTTGGTTTCGGGCAGCATCTTGGCCAGCGCATCAACGACCTCGTTGCAATAGCCCGCCGGGTTGAAGATGTCGTCGCGATCCTTGCAGCCGTATTTCTGTTCAGCGCCTGAGCCTTCGGTGAGGCCATTGCGATAGGCCCCTACGCGCATGTCAAAGTCGTTGCTTTGGCGTCGGTTCTGATACTGGCTTGGATCGACCCGGTTGTAGACCGCGTTTACGCCCAGCGCCTGAAGGTTCTCAACATAGGGCAAAAGGATGCGATCAAAGCTTTGCGTGTCTTCGAGAAACTCGACATCAAGCGTGTTTCCACTCGCATCGCGCATCAGACCATCATCGCCCGGTGTAAAGCCCGCTTCGGCCAAAAGTGCCGCGGCCGCGCGCCGATTGCGCCGGTCCGTCGGACGATCACCGCTGGTGTGGGGAAGGAACGCTTCTTCGGTGAAGATTTCCTCCGGCAGCTTGTCGCGGAAGCCCTCAAGAATTTCCAGCTCGCGCCCTTCGGGGAGACCGGCAGCTTTCAACCGGTCGTTTTCCCAAAACGATTCGCGCTGCTGGAAGAGACCGTACTGAAGGCTCTCGTTCGTCCATGTGAAATTATACATCAGACCCAAAGCGCGGCGCACATTGCGATCCGCGAATTTTGGCAGGCGCATGTTGAAGACGAAACCGCTGGCTTGGGGCAAGGCGCCTTCGGCAAGCGTTTCCTTTTTCACCCAACCTTTGTCGACGGCTGGAAATTCATAAGACGTCGCCCAGTTGATCGAACTGTTTTCACGCCGGAATGTGTATTCGCCTGCCTTGAACGCTTCGAATGCAGCCGAGCTGTCGCCGAAATATTCGATGCGGATCGAATCATAATTGCCGCGACCAACCTGAAGGTAGTGGTCTTTGCCCCAGTAATCCGGGTTGCGTTTGTAGATGATCTGTCGGCCGACATCCAAGCTTCCGACCATGTATTCGCCGGTGCCGGGGCTGATTTCGAGGCGGCTTTCATCAAGCCGCGCGCCGGTTTCTTCGTACCATTTCTTGGACCATGCAGGGAGCGAACCCATCTGCGTGATCAGACCCTTGCGCGGAATGCCGTCGGCAAAGGTGAATTTCAGCGTGTAGGGATCAAGCGCTTCGGCGCTGGCGATCACGGTCTTGATGTAGCTGGCGTAAGACGGCGTGCCCTGCTCGATCAGAAGCTCGTGGGTGAAGAGAATATCCTCGGCTGTCATCGGCGTGCCATCAGAGAAGAAGACGTCGTCGCGCAGGTTGAACACCACCCAATCCTGACTTTCGGGATATTCCAGCGTCACGCACAAAAGGCAGTAATATGATCCAACCTCGTCCGAGGTCGTGATCATAATGTCTTCGTACCCGACGGTCGAAAGCGCGCCCCAATTGCCGATGCCCGTGGCATAGGGGTTCATGCTGTCAAAGGTCCCGATGGTCGAAAGTGAAATTTCCCCGCCAAGCGGTGCATTTGGGTTCACATAGTCCAAATGCGGGTCTTCGGGGCTGTATTTGAGCGTGTCGTATTCGTTGTAGCCGTGCGCTGTGATGATCGTTTCGTGGCTTTCGGCGCGCGCAAGAGTGGCACCGGCCAGAATGATTATCGAGCTTAATCCCGCAATTCCCATCCATTTCAATAACTTGGCCTCGCGCTCTTGCGGTTTGGCCAGGGCGATGGCGGTCGGTTTGCGTGGCGACATCGGCATATTCTCCATTAGCTTCGATCCATGGAAGTCAGACTAACCCATGAAACTGTAGCTAAAAATTCATTTGTCTAATGTTCAAGTCCGAAAGCCTGACTATTTGGTGAACCGAGCGTGCGCATGAAAAAGGCCGGACGCAACGCCCGGCCTCAATTCGATGTGAGTCTTGCAAAAACTTAATTCGCGATGCTGTCCAGATACGCGATCAGATTTGCGCGATCTTCGACCTTGGGCATACCTTTGTAGGACATCTTTGTGCCCGCGATGTAACCCTTTGGGTTCTCAAGAAACGCGTTCAGGTTTTCAGGCGACCAGACGTCACCATGCCCGGCCATATCACCGGAATAGCTGTAGCCATCAACGACGCCGATATCACGTCCGACAATACCCAAAAGATACGGGCCCGTGCCGTTGGCGCCGTCTTCCAGCTTGTGACAGGCTTGGCATTGGCGCCACAAACGTTCGCCTGCGCCCGCATCGGCAACCGCGTAAACGTCGGCGAATGCAACTTCGACGACTTCTTCGGCGGATTCGTCCGCGCCAGTGTCGATTGTATATGCCTGATGGTGCTCACCATCGTGGCTTTTCGCTTCGTGATAAATAAACTCGGCAGCAAAGCCGCCCAGCAAAAAGATCAAAAAGGCGCCGCAAAAGCCGCCGACAATCTTTGTGAGTGTCATAGTGTCGAACATGTCGCGTCCAGTTCCCTCGATGTTTGTGCGTTATCTATCCGCTTCCATTGACCGGCTTCAAGGGATAAGAGCCGCGACCAAACGCCCGATATGATAAAGATGGCAAATAAAGCGTAAAGAACATGACCGGACGCATCGCATTTCAAGGAGAACTCGGGGCCTATTCCCATCAGGCCTGCGCTGAAACACGCCCCGGCATGGAGGTTTTGCCCTGCCCGACGTTCGAAAGCGTGATTGAAGCTGTGCGAAACGGTGAGGCCGATCTGGCGATGCTGCCGGTTGAAAACACGACCTATGGGCGCGTGGCCGACATTCACCGGCTCTTGCCGGAAAGCGGATTGCACATCATCGACGAAGCGTTCGTGCGCGTGCATATCAATTTGCTGGGTGTGCCGGGCGCAAAGGTCGAAGACGTCACGCGGGCTTACTCACATCTTGTGCTTTTGCCGCAATGTGCGACGTTTTTGCGCGAACATAACATTACCGGCGCCGTCAGCCCCGACAATGCCCGCGCGGCTCGCGACGTGGCAGAAGCCGGCGACAAGACCGAAGCCGCGCTCGCCAGCGAACTGGCCGGCGAGGTCTATGGCCTCGACGTGCTTGCGCGCAACATCGAAGACAACGATCACAACACCACGCGATTCCTTGTGATGTCGCGCGACGCCAATCTTGAAAAACG
>CALLWO010000156.1 GCA_938016355.1 uncultured Boseongicola sp.
TCAAGACCGGGGAGCGCTGCGGCCAGAGCCGTCGCTTCTTCAAGCGCGAACCCAGCCGCGCGACGATCGCTGTCTGACGTGATGTCGGGGTGAAGAACTAGAGCGCGGGTGTCGCGCTCTGCCGTTTCGTCCACGCTTTACTCTTCGCCGTCGTAAAGGTTGATCGGCTGAGCTGGCATAATGGTCGAAATCGCATGCTTGTAGACGAGCTGAGATTGCCCGTCGCGACGCAAAAGCACGCAAAAATTATCAAACCAAGTGATGACACCTTGCAGTTTCACACCGTTGATGAGGAAGATGGTCACCGGAACCTTTGTCTTTCTGACGTGGTTCAGAAATGCATCCTGCAAATTCTGTCTGTCCGAAGCCATTGTTTTATTGCCTTTTTTTATTTGTGCGGCCAGCCAAAAGGGGCCGATGCCGGTTGGTAAAGCCACTATGGAACGGCTTCGCGGCGGTTGCCAGCCCTTATTGGGTCCGAAATGGCCTCAATTTTGAGCAGTGATTGCGCAGATCGGGCGGCATTATCTCCAGAACTCGGGGTTCAAAAGCGCGATGATGGCAAGCGTTTCCAGTCGACCAAGCACCATTGCGATGGTGATAATGGATTTCACCGCCCCATCGAATTGCCCGATGATCAGAGGCGCTTCGGCAGACACTTCGACTAAGGGGCCGGTGGTTGAAAGCGTGGCGACTGCAATGATCACAGCCTCGTCAAACGAGACCCCGACAAGGGTCAGAAGCGACACAACGGCGGCAATCGACAGGGCGAACAGCATAAAGAATATCCACGCGACATACGCCCCCTGGCGACGAAACTGGCGCGCGGCGTGGCCAGAGCCCCCGATCGACGACGGATGGACAAGCTTGTCCATTTCGCGCTGCCCGTGCTTCAAAAGCGCGAAGACGCGGAGCAGTTTGACGCCGCCCGCAGTGGTCGCAACACCGCCCCCGAACATGGCGAGCCCCATCAGAACAAGGCCGGGGCTTTGCAGGCCCGACCATGCGCGCGCCTCGCCCCAAGCCTCGCTGACAAATCCGGTTGTAGTGAGGAACGAGGCAACGGTGAACAGCGCGCCCCAGATGCCCTGGAACCCCTCAACGATAGAAACACTTGCGCCCTCTTCGAATGTTGCCACCCAATGGCGCAGAAAAAGCAAAAGCGGGATCACAGCAATGAGGAAGATGCCTAAGCGGAGTTCCGGGTCCTGAACAAGACCGTTCCAGCTTTCGTGACGATCATCAGTGGTGAAGGTTTTACGTGACAGAGCGAAGATCAAAAAGAGCAGGATCAAGGCTTCCCCGCCAAAGCGCGATCCGGTGACCGTATCCGATTCCACTGGTGAGATACCAGACGTCGCAAGCGTCGACATGGCGTGGCAAATGGCAATGAAGGGTTCGTCGCCGGCGAGAATAAGCGCGACCCACAAGACGAGCGTAAGACCACCATAGATCGGCGCGAACCGCAGGGAAAATCGCATCAGGCGTTCGGACGGATCCGCAGCGCGGTCGATCTGCGGGGCGGATCCCGTCGCGCCCTGCCCGACCTCTGCGGTCGAGGCGACCTCGAACCCGCCGAGGTTTAAAGGGGCGAGAATGGCAAGGGCCGTCACCCAAACAAAGAACCCGCCAAGCCAGCCAACGGTTGCGCGCCACAGATGGACACTGTCGGGCAAACGCTCGGCATCAAAAAGGGTCACGCCGGTTGTTGTGACGCTCGAGACCATTTCGACATAGGCGTTGAGGAACCTTGTGTCGGGAACGGCTTCGGCAAAGGGCACAGCAAGCATCAGCGGAAGGCCGGCGAAAAAGACCAGCATCGCGATCAGATGGCTGCGCCCTTGCCTGCGGATATTGTAATTGGATGTGGTGACCGCGAGCATGCCGAACAGGATCAGAAAGACGAGCGCGGAATAGAGAAATGCGCGCGCGGTTTCGAGATCGCGAATGGTATAGGCGTGCAAAGCAGGCAGCAGCATCGCGACCGCGCCCAGGCCGATAAGCAAGACGATCAGGGGCAATCGAAGAAGCGCTGGCATCAGAAGAAGTCGATCGACACCTGAAACAGGCGCTCGACCTCGGGCACGTCATCGGCCATGGCAAAGACAACGATCACGTCGTTTTCTTCGATTTTGGTGCCACCCGTTGGTTTCACGACCTTGTCGCCTTTCAACACGGCACCGACCAGCACGCCTTCGGGAAAATCAATGTCGCGAATGGCTTGCCCGGCAAGCGGCGAAGTCGACAGGATCTGCGCTTCGATCACTTCGGCCTCGGCGTCCCCGATGGAATACACGCCGCGCACCCGACCATGGCGGATGTGGCGCAGGATCGAGCTGACCGTTGTGCCGCGCGGGTTAATATAGGCATCAATATTCAGGGGTTCGAGCAAAGGGATCAGGGTCGGATCATTCACCAGCGCGATCGTCATCGGACAGCCAGCCTGCTTGGCGCGCACGGCGGCCAAAAGGTTGGTTTTGTCGTCATCTGTGACAGCCAGAAGCGCGTCCGCTCGATCCACGCCGGCTTCGCTCAACAGTTCCATGTTGAGACCATCGCCGTTCAGAACAATCGTGCGTTCCAGCGCATCCGCGGCATGTTCGGCGCAAGAGCGGTTCTTCTCGATGATCTTGGCGCGCAGACGTTCCGTGCGCCCTTCAAGCGCGCTTGCCACCGCCAGCCCCACATTGCCGCCGCCCACGATCACCACGCGTTCCTGCCGATGGACGGTTTTGCCAAAGATCTCGAACGTGCGGGTCTGATCCTCGATATGGGCCATCACATAGATCTGGTCGTTCGCAAAGAGCTGGTCACCGGGTTCCGGCGCAAAGAGCCGCCCCTTGCGCCGCACGCCGACCACGATCGCGCGAAGCGTCGAAAACAAATCCGTCAACTGGCGCAGCGGTGTGTTCAGAACCGGGCAGTCTTCGTCGAGCTGGATGCCCAAAAGCTGGGCTTTGCCTTCCAGAAATTGCTCTGTGTCAAACGCGGCTGGGGCCGACAATCGGCGCAACGCGGCTTCGGCCACTTCGCGTTCGGGGCTGATCACGACGTCGATTGGCATGTGATCGCGCCGGTAAAGATCCGAATAGATCGCCGTCAGATAGCTTTGCGCGCGAAGCCGCGCGATTTTGCGCGGG
>CALLWO010000157.1 GCA_938016355.1 uncultured Boseongicola sp.
ATAAGGGTCTTTTTCATAGGTTTCCTCCCAATGTGGTGTCCGGTGCACCTGCTTAGTTTATCCGGATACCCGCCATCTCTGGCGGTGTTCTTCATATCATGCGGCCAATGCCGCGGTTGAGTCACGCACGTATGCGATAGACGTCGCTAGCGCTGCTGCCGGGGCGGGGTGCGCGTGAAAGTCGGGTGCAAAAGGCTCGAACGATATTGGGCCACTATAGCCCAAAGCGATCAAACCACGAATCTGCTCGATATTGCCAAGGCGGTCCTGCGCATCCACCAGCCCACGATGCGCGTCGGTCATTTCCTCAACGGACACGGCCGGATCCGAAACACCTGAGATGTGAACGATTGCCGTTTCGCGCGCAAAAAAGTCGGTTTCACCGGAAAGATGATGATGGAACGTGTCGTGGATCAACTTGAATGTCGCGCTGCCATCAATTGCTTCTATCGCTTCAACCGCATCTGCTTTCCTTCGAAGTGTCGAGCTTGGAAACCCCAGAGGTTCAACAAAACCAAGCAGCTCCCGCTCATCCAAAATCGGCTTTAGCGCCGACAGAGCGTTTTTCAGGTCGTTCGCGGACACATCCGATCCGTCGTTTGCAGGGATCAAGCTGATGCCCTTGGCACCGATGCGTTTGGCGATCCCCGCCAAATTCGTGGCGGCATCACGGGTTTTCTCGGTGAACTGATTGAACGCTTTGACTTCGGCGAGCGCATAAATGGTTTGCTTAGCGGATCGAGCGGCCTGCAAGACGTCCTCGCAAGGCTCATCGTCAAAAAGCGCGCGATCAAGATCATTGCGAAACTCTACACCCGAGCAGCCAAGGTTGGCAGCTAAGGCAAGCGTTTCATCGTAACGCATATTCGGTACTGTCATGTGATTGACAGCGATCGAAAGCATTGCGTCCCTCCCCTGAGGCGTTCAAGTTATCCGTCTCGGCAGTATTTTTGCAACCGGTTGCAAAATTTGTCGAGTCGAAAATGCGTGAGGCGTAAAATTCGCGCAATTGCAGGTGGCATTGTCTGTGTGTGGTTCCTGCCGAAAGGCATCATTTCAACATTGAAACCAAAGGCTTAAAATGCAAACCTCATCTCGGCGTCGGTCGGAAAAATTATTCATCGGACCAATCTAGTTTTTCATGGATTTTGGCTCGATACCGTACTTTGCCAATTTGTCGTAAAATGTTTTCCGCGGGAGCCCCAATTGTTCCGCGGCACGCGCCGCCTGACCTGTGTTGGATTTCAATGCCTCGATCAGAAGCGTTTTTTCAAAAGCCTGCACTTGTTCATTGAACCCATGTATCGCCAGCCCTCTTTGCGACTCTCCGCCTTGAAGAACAACATCCTGCGCCAGTTTGCGCAGTTCGGGAAGGTTGCCGGACCAGTCACGCGCGCCAACCTCTTCGAGCACATTCGCAGGCGCTTCCGGCATGTCCGTGTCAAAATTTCGCGCGACCTGTCTCAAGAGGCTTTCAAAGATCACCGGCAAATCAGCCGCGCGTGCACGCAAATTGGGAACATTTACGGTGACGGAAGCCGGTCGCGCTTGCCGCATCTTTTGCCAATGAGTGATGTCGTCTAATTGTTTGACCGAAGTCGTTAGCAAACGCGCATCGCTTGATTGCTCGAGCTTCTGGAGCAATCGGAGTACATCGGCCGCATCAGCCCTCTCAATATTCTTGGCAATGACCACGCGATTGGCCCATGCCTCAGGCTCCTCATGCACACGTAAGGCGCCGTCGCGCGCGAAATTGATCGAAACTGCAGAAGCGCTGTTGTCGGATTGAAAATGAATTGTGTGCGCCGCCAAACGTTTGCCCACCCCGGGGTCCCCGACAAAATGCACGTCGACATCTATTTCAGAAAGTCGGCGAAGTTCTCGTCGCAAGACCTGTGAGGCGGTGGTGTTGCCCGGAAAATGTATCGCCGCTGCATCGCTATGCTCCAGCATCGTCTCCAGACGCCTCGCCTGAAGTACAATTTGGCGGTGCTTTAACGCTCGTCGCACCGTGTTTACCAAAGTGTCGACGCTGCACGGCTTTTCGAGAAAATCGTAAACCCCGTTCTGAAGCGCACGAACCGCCGTCGGCACATCGGCCTCGCCGGTAAGGAAAATAACCGGTAAATCGTGGTCGATGGCCCGCACGCGCTCCAGAACATCAAACCCATCAGCATGCGGCATTCGAATATCGCTCAGAACGATGCCCGCAAAATTCGCGCGGATCGTTCGTCTAGCCTGTGCCAGCCCGTTTGCCTGCACCACGATCATATCTTCCAACTCAAGCGACTGCGTCAGGGACGCGCGCATCGCATCGTCATCTTCAATCAACAGAACGCGATCTCGCATGACTTAATCCTCCGCCAAAGGCAGTGTGATGGAAAACTCAGCTCCGGTGCCGTCGTCGCGGTTGCGACACATTAATGTGCCGCCAAATGTGCCTACGATCCCGTGAGAGATAGAGAGACCCAATCCCATACCGCTGCTGCCGCCGGGGTCTTTGGTCGAATAAAATGGGTCAAAAACCTTATCCGGCTCCGCGACGCCTGGGCCGGTATCGGTCACCGTAAGGCGCGCTTTGCCGCCTGAAATTGCGATGTCGAGTGAGATTGTCTTTTCCGGTGCGCCCGCCATCGCATCGATTGCATTGCCGATGATATTCACTAGAACTTGTTGCAACCGCACCTGCCCACCGCGTACGAAAACCGGGCCATCCATCCCGGATCGCGTGACGGCAATATTCTCGCGACGCAGCCGGATGTCTGACACAGACAGCGCGGTGTCCACAATCGCCGTCAAATCGACCGCTTCGATCTGCTGCTCCTCATTGCGCGCAAATGCTCTCAGCGATCGGATGATCCTCCCGATACGGTCGACTTGACCGATTTGCGCTTCGAAATTGTCGGACGCCTTGTCTGCCTGCCCGCGGTCGATCAGCTTTCTACCGTTTTCGGCAAATGTTCGGATGGCGGCCAAAGGTTGGTTCAGCTCGTGACTTATGCCCGCTGACATTTCACCCAACGCCGAAAGCCGGCTGGCAGCGACAAGCTGCCGCTGAGTTTCGCGCAATTCAGTTGTGCGCTCGACGACACGCGCCTCCAACATTTCGTTTGCGTCTTCTTCGGCTTGCAAAAGCCGGGACAAAGCTCGCCGGCGCAAAAACGCAGCCAGCAAAAGCAATCCAATCATGGCGAGGCTCAGTGCAGTCAGCGACGCCAACAGGAGAGCGCGTTCATGAGCCGAACGAACGTCCTGGAAAATCACGCCGGTCAGTTCCACGCGGGGCAGGTAATGCGTCAGGAACAGTGCGGCATCCGGAAGAACAGCGCTTTGGGCATTTCTCCACATAGGAAAGCCAAACGCTGTGTCCCGTTCGTAGGGAAAGATCGGATCAATCCCACTCAAAGGGTTCGCGCGTAACGGGGCGTCTGTCGTAAGCGATGTGTCCTGCAAAAGCGCAAGCTCCGGCCGGTTCGTTACGAACACCACGCCAGAGCTATCGAAATAGGCGACAGGCTCCAAGCCAAGCGACCATTCGAATTCCAAATCCGCAACGCGCACTGAAACCGCGACAGCGCCAATTACCGGACCCGTTTCGTCAAAGATCGCGCGCGCAAAGTACAGCGTGCGCGGATCGCCATCCGCCTCAAGTCCATGCGACCAGCCCAATCCACCGTTCAGTGCTGTTCTTATGTGCGCGGCGGGTTCAAGGCGGCGTTCTGACCTGCTGTCGCCGTCCGGGCCGGCGGTGTCTGACGTTGCCAAAAGTCGGGAATTTACGTCAACCACAAAGACCTCGTCCGCCCCGGTAGACAGGGCAAAAAACAAGAGCAGATCGTCCAAATTTGCGCTGCGGCCCTCGCGAATTGCAGTTGTGATATCCGGGTGACGCGCCAACGTGTTTGCGAGCTGCTGGTAGCGCGTAATCTGCCCCAGAAACTTGTCATCCTGTTGAGAAAGCCGCACCTCCGCGCGCGCCGCCAAAGCGCGATATCCATCGCGCAAGCTTTCAATATACACAACCGCCGACACTGCAATGGCGACAAGAAGATATGCAATTGTCCCGAGGATCGGGAGCGATCGGAACATGAATTTGGCCGCCAGTTAATTCGCCGAATCAAAGTTTATTACCCATATCAGGCGCCGCAAGAAATCTGTGCGGAAATCCGCACATTCTCGTGATCTTCTCGTGAGCCGGCCTCTAATCCGCTGGTTTAAAACGCTAAATATTTGATCGATCTGAGTTCTTGCTGCGTTGGTTTTGCTCAGCTTTGGTATGCTCGCCAAAGGTCACACGACCTTCAGTAAGGGAGAAAGTTACATGAAAAAGATACTCAAAGCCGCTTGCGTTGCCGCGGTTGCCCTCGTTCCGGGCACGGCGTTTGCAGCATGCGATGGTGACGAAATCGTCATCAAATTCAGCCACGTTACAAACACGGATCGCCACCCAAAAGGCATCGCCGCCACGCTGTTGCAAGAGCGTGTAAATGCGGAAATGGATGGGAAGGCTTGCTTGGAAGTGTTCCCCAACTCGACGCTTTATAATGACGATCAGGTGCTCGAAGCGCTTCTGAACGGGGATGTGCAGCTCGCCGCGCCATCGCTTTCAAAGTTCGAGCAGTTCACAAAGCAATTCCGCTTGTTCGACCTGCCGTTCATGTTCAAGAACATCGAAGCTGTTGATGCGTTCCAAACCTCGGAAACCGGCCAGGCCATGAAAGAATCCATGGTGCGCCGTGGCCTTCTAGGTCTGGAGTTCTGGCACAACGGTATGAAGCAGATGTCGGCAAACGTCGCTCTGGAATCGCCGTCCGACGCCAATGGCCTCAAGTTCCGCGTTCAAAACTCTGACGTGCTCAAGGCTCAGATGGCCGCTCTTGGTGGCTCACCTCAGCCGATGGCATTTTCGGAAGTCTACGGCGCGCTTCAGACAGGTGTTGTGGACGGTCAAGAAAACACCTGGTCGAACATCTACGGTCAGAAGTTCTTCGAAGTGCAGGACGGTATCACCGAAACCAACCACGGCATCATCGACTATCTTGTTGTGACCTCGGTTGACTGGCTCGACAGCCTTGATGCGGATGTCCGCGATCAGTTCCTGACGATACTGAGAGAGGTCACCGAAGTTCGTAACGGTGAATCTTCTGCCGTGAACGCGCAGGCGAAACAGGCAATTCTCGACGCCGGTGGGGTTGTTCGTGAGCTTGATGCAGCCGCGCGCGAAGAATGGGTCGAAACCATGAAGCCGGTTTGGGACCAGTTCAAGGACGACGTCGGTCAGGATAACATCGACGCCGCTCAAAAAATCAACGGCATGATGTAAGTCATTCCGAACTGCCCGATCCCGCCATTGTGCGCGGGGTCGGGCCCTTTTCTCTTCATTTCAAAGGAGTGGGGCAATGTCCGGCGCAAAGACGCCCACAACTGGCATGGGCAAATGGGTCAACGAGATCGAAGAAACTGGCATCGCGCTGATCCTTGGGTTGATGACAATCATCACCTTCATCAACGTCATCTTGCGGTATGGGTTTAACACCGGCCTCATCTGGGGCCTCGAAGCGACATCGCTTCTTTTCGCCTGGCTCATTCTGTTTGGTGTGTCCTATGCGGTCAAAGCCACGGCGCATATTGGCGTAGATGCTCTCATTAACGTCTTTCCAAAACCCGTGCGTCGTCTTCTTGCCATCGCCGCTGGTGTGGTTTGCATTGTCTATGCCGCGCTTCTTTTTAAGGGGGCTTGGGATTACTGGGCCAACTTCGCCAACCTGCCTCAAACGACGGGCCGCTGGTTCCCGGGTGGATTTGAGGAAATGAAGCGCACCTCCTATCGTGGCTGGTACGAGACCGTTGATATCCCGTTTCCGGACTGGCTCCGCTGGATTGAACCCATCATGAACGAGGGCGAAAGCTACGAAAAACTCCCCCGTTTCATTCCCTATTTCATTCTTCCGTTCGGTATGGCGCTTTTGCTGTTTCGCTTTGTTCAGGCCACCTATCGCGTTTGGACAGGTGAGGCTGAAAGCCTGATCGTCAGCCACGAAGCCGAAGACGCCATCGAAGACGTGCGTCACATGAACGAGGAAAAGTAAGCCATGGAAGTCGTTCTTCTTTTTGTAAGCGTCATTGGATTGATGCTTTTGGGCGTGCCAATCGCGGTTTCGCTTGGCCTCTCGTCGATCATGTTCCTGCTTTTGCTGGGCGACACGTCGCTTGCCTCGATCGCGCAAACGTTCTTTCAGGCAATGGCAGGCCACTACACGTTGCTCGCAATTCCGTTCTTCATTCTGGCTTCGTCTTTCATGTCGACGGGGGGTGTTGCGCGCCGGATTATCCGGTTTTCGATCGCTTGTGTCGGCCATTTCCCGGGCGGTCTGGCGATCGCGGGTGTTTTTGCCTGTATGTTGTTCGCTGCATTGTCAGGCTCGTCGCCTGCCACGGTCGTCGCTATCGGTTCTATCGTCATCGCAGGCATGCGTCAGGTTGGGTACACCAAAGACTTTGCCGCTGGTGTTATTGCGAACGCGGGTACGCTTGGGATCCTGATCCCGCCTTCCATTGTGATGGTCGTCTATGCGTCGGCAACGGATGTGTCTGTGGGCCGGATGTTCCTCGCTGGCGTTATTCCCGGTCTAATGGCGGGTTTAATGCTGATGACGACGATTTACGTCATCGCCGTGCGCCGCAATTTGCCAAAAGGGGACTGGCTGGGGTGGGGAGAGATTTTTGCCTCTGCGCGAGATGCAGGTTGGGGCCTTTTCCTCATCGTGATCATCCTTGGTGGCATCTATGGGGGTATCTTCACGCCAACCGAGGCCGCAGCCGTCGCGGCCGTCTATGCCGCGATTATCGCGCTTTTCGTCTATCGAGACATGGGCCCGCTCAGCCGTCCGGAGGGCGAAGAGAACCTATCCCTGCTTTCCAAGCCTTGGGTTCTGGTTACCGGTTTCTTCCATCGCGATACGCGCAATACGCTCTTTGAAGCAGGCAAACTGACCGTCACGCTGATGTTCATCATCGCCAACGCGCTGATCCTCAAACACGTGCTTACCGATGAGCAGATTCCGCAACAGATCGCGGGCGCAATGCTCTCGGCGGGCTTTGGGCCGATCATGTTCCTCGTGCTTGTAAACGTCATCCTGCTGATCGGTGGACAGTTTATGGAACCGTCGGGCTTGATCGTGATCGTTGCACCTCTGGTGTTCCCGATCGCGATCCAGCTTGGCATCGACCCGATCCATCTCGGCATCATCATGGTTGTCAATATGGAGATCGGGATGATCACACCACCAGTGGGTCTGAACCTCTTTGTGACCTCGGGCGTCGCCGGAATGCCGATGATGCGCGTTGTGCGTGCGGCCCTTCCGTTCCTCGCCGTGCTCTTCGTGTTCCTGATCATCGTCACCTACGTGCCGATCATTTCAACATGGCTTCCGACCAAGTTCATGGGACCCGAGATCATAACCTTCTAGAACCAACAAAGGCCGCCCTTCGGGGCGGCCTTTGTTAAGAACTTTGCTGAACCGATAAAGTTACATGAAACGATTCAACAAGTTTTCCAATCGCTCCTGCTTGCCCGAGCGTGGAGTTGGATCAATACCCTGAGCAATCACACAGTCTTCACAGTGTTCGAGCGTCGCGTTCGTCAAAAGCGCCTGTGACGCCTCCGAGTCCCACCCTTCATACCGCGCTGCACGCATTTCTTCGAGAGTGCCGTCTTCCAACATAGCAGTCGCCGACTTCAGGCCGCGCGCGCACATATCCATGCCGCCGACATGGGCCAGTACCAGATCCTCGGGTTCGAGCGATTGTCGACGCAACTTGGCATCGAAATTTGTGCCGCCAGTTGTGTAACCACCTGCTTTCAAGATTTCGTAATACGCCAGCGCAACCTCGGGTCCGTTGTTTGGAAACTGGTCCGTGTCCCAACCCGATTGGTAGTCGTTCCGGTTCATGTCAATCGACCCGAAAATGCCAAGCGAAGCGGCCAACGCGATCTCGTGTTCAAAGCTGTGACCGGCAAGAATGGCGTGGCCCTGCTCGATATTCACTTTGACTTCGTTTTCCAATCCAAAGTCTTTGAGGAACCCATAGACCGTCGCTACATCGTAATCGTACTGATGCTTTGAAGGCTCCTGCGGCTTTGGTTCGATCAAGATTGTGCCTTTGAAACCAATCTTGTGGGCGTATTCCACTGCCATGGTCAGGAAACGCCCCGCCTGTTGACGCTCACGCGCCAAATCTGTGTTTAGAAGCGTTTCATAGCCTTCACGCCCGCCCCAAAGCACATAGTTTTCGCCACCAAGTTTTGATGTCGCGTCGATGCAGCTTTTGACCGTTGCACCGGCATAGGCAAACACATCCGGATCAGGGTTCGTGGCAGCACCACTCATATACCGGCGGTGCGTGAACAGGTTTGCCGTGCCCCAAAGAAGCCGTGTGTTCGACGTTTCCATCTTCTCGCCGAAGTAATCGACAATGGTTTCAAGGTTATATTTGGATTCAGCAAATGTCGCACCCTCGGGGCGGACATCGGCGTCGTGAAAACAAAAATAGGGCTGACCCAACAGCGCGAACAATTCAAACGCAACGTCCGCCTTCAGCTTCGCAAGCTCGAGCGTGTCGCCAAACCACGGCCGGTCAAATGTCCGCCCGCCAAACGGGTCTCCACCTTCCCAGGCAAAGCTGTGCCAATATGCGACTGCAAAGCGCAAATGATCTTCCATGCGCTTGCCCATGACCATTTCGTCTGGGTTGTAATGGCGAAACGCGAACTCGCTGGTTGCCTCCGGGCCTTCATATTTGATCGTCGGGATACCATTGAAAAAGTCGGTCATGCGAATTCCTTCAAAAACTGTGCTGCTGTCTTATACTTTTGATGCGCATCATTGAATGCCACTGTCATTGCCCGGTCGGGTTCGACCACACGGGCAACTGGCGGGGGCGTTGCAATATCCGTTGAACTTGTCGCCGCCATCATTCCCAAGCGAGCTGCGCCAAAAGCTGCGCCAAAATCTCCTGCTTCGGGCACTGACAGGGGCATATCAAGCGCTGTCGCGATGGCTTTGAGCCAATAGTCCGATTTGCTGCCGCCGCCGATTGCATAGACGCTCTCGAACGACGTGCCCGTTGCGGCCAATGCGTCGCGACTGTCGGCAAGCGCGAACGTGACCCCCTCCAAAACGGCGCGTGTGGCTGCGACTTGATCGGTGGCATGCGCCAGCCCGACAAAGCCGCCCCGGACATTCCCGCTGTTGAGTGGCGTGCGCTCGCCGCCAAGGTAAGGCAGGAACATCGCACGTCCCGGCGCCTGAAGTGGCCCAAGATTGCTCGTGAGATCTTCGGCAGATTTGCCGACTAGATTGGCGTACCAATTTAGCGAATCTGTCGCCGACAAAATCACACCCATCTGGTGCCATGTTTCAGGAAGCGCGTGACAAAAAGTATGCACGGCCGTTTCTGGGTCTGGCTGGTAGCCATCGTTCGCCGCGAATAGAACGCCAGATGTTCCCAAAGACACAAAAGCTTGCCCGACTTGGGTTACGCCCATGCCGACTGCCGACGCGGCATTGTCGCCACCGCCCCCCGCAATTACTACAGGGCCCATTCCCCAACGCTCGGCCAAAACAGCTCGAAGTTTGCCCGAA
Organism: uncultured Boseongicola sp.; assembly: GCA_938016355.1. Classification (GTDB taxonomy): domain Bacteria; phylum Pseudomonadota; class Alphaproteobacteria; order Rhodobacterales; family Rhodobacteraceae; genus CALLWO01. Next base: position 9,645 of record CALLWO010000157.1, read on the forward strand.
ACGTCCGAGCCCTCCACAAGCGTCGGCATCTGAGCGCGCGTCAGATTAGATTTCTCCAACAAAGCATCGCTCCAGTCACGCGCGCCGGTATCAAGCCAACTTGTCCCAGCCGCATCCGACATTTCGGCGACATGTTCACCGGTCAGCCAAAGACGCAGGTAATCCTTGGGCAAGAGCACCTTCGCGGTCTTCTCGAAGACATCCGCCTCATTCTCTGCAACCCAGTGCAGTTTCGGCGCCGTAAATCCGGGAAAAACGATATTTCCACTGATCGCGCGCCAGTCAGGGTCAGCATCCATCTCGGAAGCTTCGCTTGATGCGCGCGTGTCGTTCCACAGAATGCAGGGCCTCAACACATCGTCAGACTTATCTAGCAACGTCGCACCATGCATGTGCCCAGACAATCCAATGCCTTTGACGTTGCTCAGATGACCGCCTTTGGCCAACGTATCCATCACGGATTCCGCCGCTTGTATCCAGTTGCATGGGGCCTGCTCGGACCAGCCGGCCTTTGGCCGGCTGACGCTGAGCGGCGCACTGGCTTCCGCGACGACGCGCTGGGCATCGTCGATTACAAGCCCTTTCAAGCTTGATGTGCCAAGATCAAGCCCCAGAAACATCAGGCCGCCAGATGTGCAGGCTTTTTGCCCGCAATAATCATAGCCAGAATATCATCGGTCGACACTTCATCGACTTTGACCACGCCAACCAGCTTCCCGTTCTTCATCACGGCCGCGCGGTCGCACAGTTGCTTGACCTGATGCACATCGTGATCAATCAGGAAAATCCCCAAATCCTGCTTCTTCAATTCCTGAATAAGCTCTGCAACCATCTGAGTCTCTTGCGGACCCAACGCGGCTGTAGGTTCGTCCATGATGAGAATTTTCGCGTTGAAATAGACAGCGCGCGCGATCGCTACGGACTGTCGTTGACCACCAGAAAGCGCCGACACAGGAGCAGAGAACTTTTGGAAGTTCGGGTTGAGCCGCCCCATGATCTTGCGAGTTTCAGCCTCCATAGCGGCATCGTCGACCAATCCCGCAGCCGTCGTCAATTCGCGCCCCAGAAAAAGGTTCGAAGCCGCATCGAGATTGTCGGCAAGCGCAAGCGTCTGATAAATCGTTTCGATGTTGTAGTCCCGCGCATCGCGCGGATTTTGGATGTCGGCGGAGTGGCCGTTTATTAGTATTTCACCGGCATCCTTTTGATAGGCACCAGAAAGACATTTGATCAGCGTCGATTTGCCCGCGCCGTTGTGCCCCAGAAGACCAACAACTTCGCCGGGATAGAGATCAACACTCACGTGATCGACGGCCTTAATGCCACCAAAAGAGATCGAGATGTCCTTCAGTTCGACAAGCGGTGTGTTTGAGTCAGTCATATGTCCGCTCCTTATTTCGAGTTGCGACGGTAAAGGATGTCGAGGAAGACCGCGAGGACCAGCACCGAACCGACAACGACTTGCTGAATGGCCGCATCAAATCCGATCAAAACCATCCCGGTTTGCAGCGACTGCATGACAAGTGCGCCAAGAATTGCACCGTAGATCGTTCCAACGCCGCCGGCGAGCGAGGTGCCCCCAATAACCGCAGCTGCGATCACGTAAAGCTCATCGAGCGTGCCAAGGGCGTTCGTGGCCGACCCAAGTCGGGCAGAGGCCACAACCGCAGACAGACCTGTCAGAAAGCCCATCAATGCAAAGATCTTTACGGTCATGAACCGCACATTGATACCCGCAAGCTCCGCGGCCTCAGGGTTGCCGCCAATTGCATAGACATAGCGACCAAATCGCGTGCGTGTCATCAGAACCGTCATGCAGATCGCGACGCCAACCAGAATTAGAACCGGAATGGCAAAACCGTGGCTGATGAACAGACCCTCGGGTGGAATTTCAATTCCTTCGGCTGCGGCGTAACGACGGACAATGCCGCGCGGCCAGGGGTAGGAGTTTACCAACAAAACAGCACCGATAACTGCGCCACAGCCGACGGTCGCAAGAAATCCATCCGCCCAAACAGGGCGCTGGGCGATGCCAAACGTTTTGCGCTGACGGCGACCAAAAACGATCAGGCCAAGAACCGCTGCGACACCAAGAATGCCGACGATCCAGCTTCCAACACCACCAATGGCGCCATAAGGCCCGCCTCCAAGGAGCGCGAAGGTTTCATCAACGGGCGAAATCGTCTCGCCACGTGCGACAAGAAACGCGGCACCCCGCCAGACAAGCAAACCGCCAAGCGTCACAATGAACGCAGGGATCTTGCCGTAGGCAATCAGAAACCCCTGAAACGCCCCGATGCACGCCCCGAAAAACAGGCCGGTCGCGATAGCGATGATCCAGATAAGCGGATGCCCAAGACCAAGAATGCCCGGAAGGATGTTGACCTGCATGACACCCATGATGATCGCGCAAAAGCCAAGAACAGACCCAACCGAAAGATCAATGTGGCGGGTGACGATCACCAGAACCATCCCGGTCGCCATGATACCAATAGACGATGTCTGAACACTCAAATTCCAAAGATTGCGTGGCGTCAAAAACGCGCCGAACCCGTTAACAACAGCACCATAAACATGAAAACCGATCCAAATCGCGGCAAGTGCGCCGAGCATTCCAAGCAGACGCGTGTCGATCTCGGTCTGGCGAATAAATCGCGCAATCGGACCAGACTTGTCATCTGTGGCGGTTGGGGGTTGCGTTGTGTCCGTCATGATCACCCTCGCAGATGCGCGCAATCGCCCCATCCATCTCTGGACCGGTAAGCGGCGCACGTGTTGTAAGAAAAATAAAAGACCTAAGTTCGTCGGCGATCAATGAATAACCGCCGACGCAGGTATTAAGCTTGGATTAGCAGCCGTTGACGCCAGCCATGGCACCTTCGCAAACTTTGTCTTTTGCGATGTGGCCTGCATCAATCACAGCCGAGATGTTGTCTTTTGTGATCGGTGTTGGATCAAGAAGGATCGCGTTCATTGCGACGCCCTTTTCACCGTCAGAGAAGATGCTCGCACCTTCGATGTCGGCCATCGCAGTGCCGTTTGCCAATGCAACGGCAATTTCGCCTGCTGCCTTGCCAAGATCGTTGGCGTTTTTCCAAACGGAAACCGTCTGGGTGCCACGTGCAACGCGGTTCAGAGCGGCGTGGTCGCCGTCCTGGCCACCAACTGGAACATCAAGACCCTGTGCAGCAAGAGCTGCAATCGCGCCACCGGCCATGCCGTCGTTCTGCGACAGAACAGCGTCAACGTTGTTGCCGTTGGCTGTCAGGATTTGCTCCATATTCTTTTGAGCGTTGTCAGGCTTCCAGCCATCCGAAAACGCTTCGCCAACGACGGTGATTTTGCCAGCAGCAACATCATCGCCGATCACTTCCATCATGCCTTCCAAAAGGAACCCGGCGTTCGGATCGCCTTTGTCGCCTTTGATGATCGCATAATTACCTTCTGGCTGAGCGGCCTTAACGGTCTCAGCGATGATCCGGCCAACGCCCTTGTTGTCAAAGGTCAGATAGAACGTCCGGTCGTCTTCGATCAGGCGGTCATAGCCTACAACAGGGATGCCTTCGTTGTCGGCCGCGTCGATCGCAGGGCCAATTGCATCTTTGTCCATCGCAAGGATGATCAAAGCGTCTGCGCCCTGAGCGATCAGCGATTCAACGTCTGTCAGTTGCTTTGCAGCGGATGCCTGAGCGTCGGCCGAGATATATGTCGCGCCAGCGGCTTCCAAAGCGCCTTTGATTGCAGCTTCGTCAGTCTTCCAGCGTTCTTCCTGAAAGTTCGACCAGCTCACGCCTACGGTTACGGAATGGCTTCCGGCAAAGACCGGAGCCGCGATGCATGTTGCGGCCAGCGCCGCAAACAGCGTTCTTCTTTTCATGATAATCCTCCCGTTGATGACCCAAAACAGAGCCAGCTGACGGATTCGTCAGCCTCCCAAGCATATCCATTAATTAATTTTGTTGTCAAATTTAATTTTTCCATGAATACTGAACATCAGCAAGAATTTGAGTTTTCTCGTCCCGATTTCGCGTAAATTTCGATCTGGATCGAGAAAAAATCGGATTTTTAATTTAGAGGATGAATTATGGACGATCTTCTGCAGCCCGAAGGGCATCAGTTCGACGGACGGCCAGGATGCGGCCCTCGGATCGTTTCATCGGGCGATGCTTCACGCCCGCTCCGCCAGCAAATCTTTGAAAATGTCCGCGCCGCCGGATCGATATCTCGCGCTGATGTTGCAAAAAGCCTTGGGATCAGCCCTGCTTCCGTGACCACTTTGACGTCTGACCTCATCTCGTCGGGCATCCTGGAAGAAGTTGCCGACAAGCCGCGCGCAGACGAACACACGCGTGGCCGTCCGCCCGTCGCATTGGCGGTCAGCCCGCGGGCCCATGTGGTTGTGGGCGTCAAGCTTTCAGACCGTGAGCACACCGCGGTAGCAATTGATTTTGCTGGCAATCGGCTTGCGTCAGCAACGGTGCAGTCCGCTGGTGTCGCGTCCACTGAAGATGTGCTGGCGGTCACCGACGCGCTTGTCAGTCAAGTCTGCTTATCCGCCGAAATTTCTCGCGATGCGCTTTCTGGGATCGGCATCGGTGTTCCGGGTTTTGTGGATTCCGATGGCGGTATCGTTCACTGGTCGCCCGTTCTTGTCGATCGGCGGATCTCCTTTTCGGACATGGCGACCGCGCGCTTCGGCATACCTGTGACGATAGACAATGACGCAAACCTCGTGGCGCTCGCCGAACTCTGGTTTGGCGTGGGACGGCAGATGGCGAACTTCGCCGTTGTGACAATCGAACATGGCGTCGGTATGGGCCTTGTCATCAACCACAAACTCTATCGCGGGGCCTTGGGGCTTGGGATGGAGCTAGGGCACATGAAGGTGCAGCTGGACGGAGCATTGTGCCGGTGTGGACAGCGCGGGTGCCTCGAAGCCTATGTCGCCGACTATGCTTTGGCACGCGAAGCAAACGCGGCGCTCAATCGGCTTGACGAAGCGTCGCTTGCCGTACCCGCGCTGCTTGAAAGCCTTTTTGACAATGCCAAAGCCGGAAACGTCGCTGCAAAGTCGATTTTCCATCGGGCAGGGCGCTATCTCGCGCTTGGCCTTGCGAATGTGGTGAACCTCTTTGATCCGGCACTCATTATCCTCTCGGGGGAGCGAATGCGGTACGACTATCTCTATGCCGAAGACATGATGTCCGAGCTGAACCGCATGTCTTTGGTCTCTGAGCGCGGCGCGCCACCAATCGAAGTGCACGCATGGGGCGACCTCCTCTGGGCGCACGGCGCTGCGGCGCTGGCCTTGTCCGCCGTAACAGAAAATCTACTGGGTGAGGCGGCGTCTTGAAAGCTCTTCTCGCCCTCCTTCTCGTCTCGGAACCGGCATTGGCGGAGCCTCTGACGCCGCAATTTCTGGATGCTTCGTCGGGTCTTCCAAGTGAACACATCTATGCAGGCGGATGGGAGCATTTTGTTGGCGGCGGCGTTGCCGTCTTTGATTGCAATGGTGATACCCGCCCCGACATCTTCGCAGCTGGTGGGGAGGCACCTTCGCATCTTTTCATTAATCAAACAGAAGGCCCGAAAAAGCCGCTCTCCTTCGCCGGCACCCCACCTCTAAATCTCACCCACGTCACCGGCGCCTATCCTTTGGATATCGACGGCGATGGCCACCTTGACCTCGCGGTTTTGCGCGTCGGGCCAAACGTCTTTCTAAAAGGCGACGGCGCTTGCGGGTTCACGGATCACACCAAGGTCTGGGGTCTCACGAACCCGGATCGCTGGAGCACGGCCTTCAGCGCCACGTGGGAGCTCGGGCGCGATTTGCCGACAATTGCAGTTGGGAACTATGTCGACAGAGCCGATCCCGACGGACCTTTTGAAGCCTGTGACGAAAACGCCCTCTATCGCGGCTCGAACGAGAAATACGATGATCCAATCGCGCTTTCTCCCGGCTATTGCGCTTTGTCCATGCTGTTCAGCGACTGGCAGCGCAATGGAGAACCGGAACTGCGCATTTCAAATGACCGACACTATTATGTGCGCGGCGGTTTCGAAGAGATGTGGCAACTCAATCCGCTCAAACTGCGCGGCGAGAGCGAGGGTTGGAAGAAAGTCTCGCTCTGGGGAATGGGCATCGCCAGCGGCGATCTGAACGCGGATGGATTTCCTGACGTGATGCTGACCTCTATGGGTGACCAGCTTTTGCAGTTCAACGATGGCGCGCAATTCGTGAATGCGCCCTATAGCGTCGGAACGTATGCGCAATTGCCCCACATCGGTGACGAGGGTCGCCCGTCGACAGGATGGCACGCCGAATTTGCAGATGTGAACAATGATGGCTTGCTCGACCTGTTCATTGCCAAGGGCAACGTGGATCAAATGCCGTCGAACGCGTCGGCGGATCCCAATAACCTTTTGATTCAAAGGCCTGACGGAACGTTCGTTGAAACCGCCGCTGCTGCAGGCGTCGCCACCATGGATCGAGCGCGCGGCGCGGCACTGGCGGATTTTGACGGTGATGGGCGCCTTGATCTCGTGGTGAATAATCGACGCGCGGCCTTAGAGCTTTGGCAGAACGTCACGCCAAATACGGGCAACTGGCTGCAAGTTTCCCTCGCAAATACCTCGCCGAACACGTTCGGAATCGGCGCCTGGATTGAGCTGCGTGAAGAAAATGGTATCACCCAGTCACGCGAAGTCGTCGTCGGGGGCGGCCACGCCGGTGGCGCAATCGGAGCGCACCACTTCGGATTGGGCGCGGCGGTTGGCGCAGAAGTGCGTGTGATCTGGCCCGATGGGACAAAGGGCGATTGGCTCTTCTATGCCGCCAATCAGCAGATTAGCATCGTCCGTTAACGATCAATGTCCAATCCGCTTGGCACTCCATCGGGGATTCCGAGCCGACCCCGAAGCGAGACCGGATCGCTCAACGTTTCAAGAAACGCGACAATCGCCTTGATCTCGTCATCTCCAAGATCGGGGCCGGGCAGGGCGGCCGCCTCAATACTTTGGCGCTCTGACACATCATCCAGAACTGCCCAATGCGACCCAGGCAATTCCGGCAGAACCGCATCGCGAGCGACGGATGCAAGGTCCTTTTCGCCGCGCGAATGGAAAGACAAAAACTCGGTCAGATTTGTGAACGCACCAGCGTGTCCCCAAGGCCCGGTTTCCACAACGTTGCGCAGCATTGGAGTGCGAAACCGATACGCGTCATCGCCGCGACCTGTGACCCGCATTCGCCCGATATCGCGCTGATGAGATTCAAATCGCTCGGCCTTTCCCGGCCCCAACTGCGGCTGCCCCATCGCGTGGAAGCCGAAATCCGACAACAAAGTACCGCTGTGACACGACGCACATTTCGCGTCTCCATAAAACAATGTTGCGCCCTCAGCCGCAGGTGCCTCAAACGTCGCCTGACCACGCAAAACGGCGTCAAACAAACTGTCATCCGCGCGCCACTCAAATTCCATAAACGCAGCGATCGCGTTCGAAATGTCGGTAAACGCTATGGCTCGTCCAGCAGCAATGTCCGGATAAACCGCCTCGAACGCATCCTGATATTCGTCGATCCCGGCCACGCGTTTTGAAATGAGATCCCAAGCGCCGTTCTCGCCGGTAATCAATCCCCGGCGCACCGCGCGTGACACTTCATTTTCGTTGTAATGCCCCGCCATTTCGTCGGGCGACAGCACGGGAAACATCGTCTGCGCCGATACGATGTTGTCAAATCCAAGCACCATTTCGTCCTCCAGCGGAGATCGAATGCCCGAGGGGCGGCTTGGGTCGTTTTCGATGCGTCCGTCGGCAAATAAGACCGTCACTTGCCGCGCGCCAATATTGAAAAGTGGTGGTGCATTCCGGGGGATCAGCTGCTCTGGTAAATTGGCCGGGTCCGCGACCCGCTCCGGCCCAAGACCAATTCCACCCTCGCCAAGCCCAAGCGACAATCCGTCGCCCGTCGCGAACTTGGGATGATGACAAGACCCACACGAGATGTTGCGATTGCCCGAAAGGACGGGGTCGTAAAAAAGGTTCTGACCAAGGCGCACTTCGGCCATGTTCAACGCGCGAAAATCTGCATCGGTTAATGGTGCGGGCAAGGGCTCCGCCGTCAAAGGCAAAGCGACCAGCGAGATCAAAAGGCCATAAGAGATATAAGAAATGCGCATGGAGCAAACAGATCGGAAAACAGGGCGTTGGTCAAGCTGAAAGCAAGCCTAAATATCTCTTTTCATTGACTTATCAACCTCTGACGGCGCCACAACTTTTTGCATAGGTTCGGCGTTTGGATCATCAATGCTCTTCACTAAAGCGCGCGCCATAAATGCGCCTGCTTCACCGACATCTTCATGCACGATAATCATTTCCTGCCGGAACGCTTCCAGAAACGGGATCGCCTCTTTGCCCGCAATATCGATGCTCTCCCCAAGCACTTTTCCCAGCTTCTCAGCCGCCAGCGTTGCGCCAATTGCCGCAGATGGTGAGCCGCAAACGATACCGTCGATTGTCGGGCTTGCGCCCAAGGCCGACGTCACCGGACGCGCGACGTCAAAGGATTCCATGTCGCTCGATCCGCCCTCCAGCAAGGTGAACTGCAGCCCTTGTCGATCGCATGCCAACCGACAACCTTCGATCATATGCCCGGCATAGCTCTGGTCTTGCACAGGCGCGATGAGAAGGATGTGTTTGCGCCCTCGTTTGGCCAATTCCTCGACCGCAACACGCGCATATTCCGCATTGTCAAAATCGAAATGAGGGTCCAGATGGCAATCTTCGGTACGACCATGGGTGACAAACGGAAATCCGTGCTCCCGCAAATAGCTGACCCGAGGGTCGTTTGGTGTGATCCGGTTCAGGATCACACCATCCGCAGAAGCGGTTTCAACAACATAGCGTATTGGATCAATCGGGGCCTCGTCCTCGAAATAGGGCAAAACCACCATATGATAAGCCGAGCCGCGGATCTCTGCCGCGATTGATGATATCAGTTGCGCCGTCTGGTTCATGACGTCCTTGTTCGCGCCCATCACCAGAGCCAGAACATTGGTCTTTCCCGTGCGCAACCGAACGGCCGCTCGGTCGCGCTGATACCCGATTTCCTTGGCAACAGCACGAACGCGCTCCTTGGTTGAAATCCCGATGTCGGGGGCATCCGAAAGCGCGCGCGACACCGTTGGAACCGCCAGACCAGTCAGCTTGGCAATTGTCTTGAGCGTCGGACGGTCCCGCTCACGGGGGCGCGGCTTGGAAGATGTATTTCGTAGGTTCGACATCTCAATATCTTTGCGGCGAATCGCCTGTTAGCGCCAACAAGGGTTGGGCGAGCTGTCTCACGCACCCCTGAATGAAGTCTTGGATCTATCGGAAATATAACAAATTTTCTAGCTTGCTTTTGAAATCTAAAACGATTTAGACTTTCGGTAATAATTCAAAAATAATGGGAGGAACTACAATGAAGAAATTTGGATTGCTTACTGCAACCACCGCGATCTGCGCCGCTGGCGCTGTTTCCGCGGCGGATTTGGAAGTAACGCATTGGTGGACATCGGGCGGTGAAGCTGCCGCTGTGTCCGAGTTCGCAAAAGCGTTCAATGAACAAACTGATCACAACTGGGTCGACGGCGCGATCGCTGGTTCCGGTGGGACTGCACGCCCGATCATCATCAGCCGCATCCTTGGTGGCGACCCGATGCATGCAACACAATTGAACCACGGCCGTCAGGCAGAAGAGTTGGTTGAAGCCGGTTTGATGCTCGACCTCACCGATATCGCCGAAGCCGAAGGCTGGGCCGATGTCGTGAACCCCGTGCGCTTGCTCGATGCATGTACACTCGACGGTCGCGTTTACTGCGTGCCGGTTAACATTCACTCTCCACAGTGGCTCTGGCTTTCGCACGACGCGTTTGAAAAAGCCGGCCTAGACGTGCCGTCTGATTGGTTCGAATTCGTCGATGCTGCTCCGGCGCTGAAAGATGCGGGTGTCGTTCCGCTCGCAATGGGTCAACAGTCTTGGCAAACAAACCTCGCATTTGGCGCAATCATGGTCGCCGTAGGTGGCACCGAACTTTACGTTGACGTGCTGACCAACAAAAACGCCGACGCCGCCGCAAGCGATGAAATGACGAAGGTGTTCGAGGCGTTTGCTGCCGCGCGCCTGTTGTCTGAGGGCTCAAACGTTCAGGATTGGAACCAGGCAACCAACCTTGTGATCACCGGCAAAGCTGGCGGTCAGATCCATGGCGACTGGGCGCAGGGCGAATTCCAGGTGGCCAACCAGGTCGCTGGCGAAGACTACACCTGCCTGCCCGGCCTCGGTGTGAACGAAATCATCGCCACTGGTGGTGACGCGTTCTACTTCCCGAAGACCGACGATCCTGAGATTACGGCAGCTCAAAAAGAGCTGGCATCCTTGATGATCTCCAAAGAGGTACAGGTTGCGTTCAACCTCAAGAAAGGTTCGCTGCCAATCCGTGGCGACGTTGATCTTTCGGCGGCAAACGATTGCATGAAAAAAGGCCTCGCCATTCTGGCAGCAGGCAACGTGCTTCCCGACGGCGTTAACGCGTTTTCGGCTGACACAGATGGCCAGATCAATGACCTGATGGTCGAGTTCTGGAACGACACAAGCATCTCTGTGGAAGACGCACAGGCACGCTACGTCGGCATCATCGCAAGCGCTGACTAAGTTATCCTCCCAGCCGGGCTTCTGATCCATCAGGGGCCCGGCTCATTTACTTTTCAGACGGCTCAAATCTCCCCACTCGCTGGGATTTTTTGGGCAACCTGCGGCAATCGAGGGGGATACAATGTCATCGACAGACGCTGGACAACTGGACACGGCGATGAAACGCCCGCCACGGTTACTCAAAAACCTGGCAGCTAAATTCGCAGCAGTTCCTATGGTACTGATTGCGTTGGTTATTTTCGTCGGTTGTACAATTTGGACAATCTATCATTCGTTCACTCGATCCCGCTTGCTTCCTGCCCCCGAAAAGTGGGTTGGCCTGGAAAACTACGAACGCCTCTGGAGCGAAAGCCGCTGGCTGATCTCCATCGAAAACCTCGCCATCTACGGCTTCTTTTCGTTGATCCTGAGCCTGTCCATTGGTTTCATTCTGGCCGCACTCCTTGATCGAAAAATTAGGTTCGAAAACACCATTCGAACAATCATCCTCTACCCATTTGCCCTGTCATTCGTCGTCACCGGACTTGCATGGCAATGGATTTTGAACCCCCAACTGGGCCTTCAAAATGTCGTGCGCAACTGGGGTTGGGAAACGTTCACCTTCGATCCGCTTAACAACGCCGAGATTGTGATCTACGGCATTTTGATTGCCGGTATCTGGCAGGGCTCCGGCTTTGTCATGGTCTTGTTGCTCGCCGGTATGCGCGGGATCGACGAAGACATCTGGAAAGCGTCGCGCGTCGAGGGCATCCCGGCTTGGAAAACCTATATCTTCATCGTCATGCCGATGATGCGACCCGTCTTTGTGACGGCGATTGTGATCATCGCGTCCGGCATCATCAAAGTCTACGATCTCGTTGTCGCGCAAACCTCAGGCGGGCCCGGAATCGCCTCCGAGGTCCCGGCGAAATACGTGATCGAAAAGATGTTCTTCTCTCAAAACCTCGGCCTTGGTTTTGCGGCCTCAACCATGATGCTTCTGAGCGTTCTCATCGTTCTGATCCCTTGGGCCTATCTGGAATTTGGAGGGAAGAAAAATGGGTGATACCTCAACCGAGATGATGACCGGACCCCGGGGCCCCAAGAAGCGTCGCGTGATGTCGTCCAACAACATTATCATTTACGGAACCTTGGCGCTTGTTTGCCTTTACTACCTGCTGCCCCTCTACGTGATGATCGTTACATCGCTCAAAGGCATGCCAGAAATTCGTCTGGGCAACATCTTCAGCCCGCCGGTCGAGGTCACCTTTGAGCCTTGGGTCAAGGCCTGGTCGGAAGCCTGTACCGGGATCAACTGTGAAGGCCTCAGCCGCGGCTTCTCGAATTCCGTAAAAATCCTCATCCCATCCGTTTTCGTCTCAATCGCCGTAGCTTCGGTTTCTGGATATGCGCTTGTGAACTGGCGCTTCAAAGGGTCGGAAACATTCTTCACCATCCTCATCTTTGGCGCCTTCATTCCCTATCAGGTCATGATCTATCCGATCGTGATCATCCTGCGGGAAACCGGAGGTTTCATCGGTGACGTCACAGGCACAGATTTCCGGCTCATGGGGTCGATATGGGGCTTGGTGATCGTGCACACCATCTTCGGCATGCCGATCCTCACCCTGCTGTTCCGAAACTACTTTACGTCGGTTCCGGACGAATTGTTCAAGGCCGCACGCGTCGATGGCGCAGGCTTCTGGGGCATTTACTTCAAAATCATGCTCCCGATGTCGTTGCCGATCTTTGTGGTTGCAATGATCCTTCAGGTCACGGGCATCTGGAACGATTTCCTCTTCGGCGTGATCTATACCAAGCCTGAAACCTACCCAATGACGGTGCAACTCAACAACATCGTCAACTCGGTCCAAGGCGTCAAAGAATACAATGTGAATATGGCCGCCACGTTGCTGACAGGGCTGGTGCCGCTGACGATTTACTTCGTTTCGGGCCGGTTGTTTGTACGTGGCATCGCCGCCGGCGCGGTGAAGGGATAACCCAAATGACAGATCAAAAATTCTCTGTATCGGTGAAAAACCTCGACCTTCGTTTTGGGTCGCTCCGGGTGTTGAAAGACCTCAATCTTGATATCCACGAAGGCGAATTTCTTGTTCTTCTGGGCTCGTCGGGTTGTGGAAAATCCACGCTTCTTAACTGCATCGCCGGGCTTCTTGATATCACCGACGGGCAGATTTTCATCAAAGGCAAGAACGTCACATGGGCCGAACCTTCCGAGCGCGGCATTGGCATGGTTTTCCAATCCTATGCGCTCTACCCGCAGATGACCGTCGAAGGGAACATGTCGTTTGGGTTGAAAAACGCGCGCTTGCCCAAGGCTGAAATCAAAGAGCGAGTAGACCGCGCTGCAGAAGTTCTCCAAATCGAACCCTTGATGAAACGCAAACCCGCCGCGCTTTCCGGCGGCCAGCGTCAACGCGTCGCGATCGGGCGGGCGTTGGTGCGCGACGTGGATGTGTTCCTCTTTGATGAACCGCTTTCCAATCTCGACGCAAAGCTGCGCGCCGACTTGCGTGTGGAACTCAAACAGCTTCACCAGCGCATCAAAAACACGATGATCTATGTGACCCATGATCAGGTCGAAGCCATGACGCTCGCCGACCGTATCGCAATCATGAAAGATGGCCTCATCCAACAATTGGCAACACCCGAGGAAATCTATAACCGCCCCTCCAACCTCTACGTGGCTGACTTCATCGGCTCACCGGCCATGAACCTGTTCAAAGGCGAGATTGCCAACAACACGTTCTCGCTCGATGGGCTTTCACTCTCCCTTGATGGCTATGATTTCGCGGCTCCTTTTACTGGAACAGCGTGGCTGGGCATCCGCCCGGAACACGTGGCCATCGGGGAAAACGCGGCGGCGGCGGATGTGCAAATGGATGTGACAGCCGAGGTTGTCGATCCCTTGGGCTCCGACACGCTCGTTCTGGCACATGTGGCCGGCGAACGTTTCTGGCTTCGCATAAGCGGTCAGGCAGACACAAAACAGGGCGATCAGATTCGCATCGGGTTCTCGGCCAGAGACGTCTCACTCTTTGACGCCGCGACCGAGGCACGCCTCTAAGATTTTCACGCAATCCAGCGCGCTAAACTTCCACCACTTACTGCAATTTGGCGCGCTGCGGATCCAATTATTAAAGGACTTTGAAAAGTGACAGCGCTTTCCTATCAACTTTATAGCTCGCGCAATTTTCCTCCAACGCGCCAAACACTTAAGCTGTTGGCCGACACCGGCTATACGCAGGTCGAAGGCTTCGGCGGGTTGATTGCCGACCTTGATGATCCAGGCGAACTGCGCGCCGATATGGATGCGTTCGGCCTCAGCATGCCGACCACACATATCGGACTTGATGCCGTTGAAGACACGCCCGATGACGTCATTGCGCTGGCCAGCACGCTCGGGGTCAAAGCACTGTTCGTGCCCCATCTGGCCGCAGAGCTCAGACCTGACACTGCCGATGGGTGGCGCGCATTTGGTGCACGCCTGACCAAAGCCGGCGCACCGCTTCGCGCAGCAGGCCTGACGTTCGGCTGGCACAACCACGACTTCGAATTCGAACCCGGCGCGGACGCGCATCCGATTGATTTCATCCTCGAGGGTGGCGGGGTTGATCTTGCGTTTGAATTTGATGTGGCCTGGTGTGTGCGGGCAGGGGCCGACCCTTTCCCGGTTATCGAACGCTACAAGGACCGACTTGTCTCCGCCCATGTCAAAGACATCGCACCCGAAGGTGAATGCCTCGACGAAGACGGCTGGGCCGATGTCGGCCACGGGACAATGGATTGGCCTGCAATGATCGCCGCCCTAAGGGGCGCTGGCTGCGAATATTTTGTTATGGAACACGACAATCCAAACGACGCCACGCGCTTCGCGCAGCGCTCGTTTGCATCCGTCAGCGCAATGTAAGGACGAAAAAAACATGTCGAAACTAGGCGTTGGAATAATCGGGGCCGGGAATATCTCGGCTGCTTATCTGCGGCTTGCACCGATGTTCAAAGGCATCGAAATGCGTGCAATCGCCGACATCAACATCGAGGCCGCCGAAGCAAGGAGCGCCGAATTTAACGTGCGAGCGAGCGATGTCGATGCGTTACTGGCCGCCGAAGATATTGATATCATTGTCAATCTTACGATCCCGGCCGCACATTTCGATGTGTCTTCCCGGGCGCTTAAAGCGGGCAAGCATGTCTATTCGGAAAAGCCGTTCGTCCTTTCCCTAAAAGAGGGCGCCGAGCTCAAGCAACTTGCGGACGCCGCCGGTCTGCGCGTCGGATCTGCGCCTGATACCTTCCTTGGTGGCGCACACCAGATGGCAAGAAAACTGATCGATGCAGGTGACGTGGGCTCGATCACCGGCGGCACTGCCTTCGTGATGAGCCACGGGATGGAACACTGGCATCCGAACCCGGACTTCTTCTTCCTCAAAGGTGCAGGCCCGGTTTTGGATGTTGGCCCTTACTATGTGACGAACCTCATCCAACTGCTTGGCCCTGTCAAACGCGTGGCGGCGCTTGCCTCGACCCCATCGCGGATGCGCACAATCAAAAGCGAGCCGCGCAGTGGCGAGCAAATTCCCGTCGAAACGCCGTCGACCAACCACGCCATTCTGGAATTCCAGTCCGGTGCCATCATTTCGATGGTAAACTCGTGGGACGTCTGGGGTGGGCACGGCCATTCGCCTATGGAACTTTATGGTTCAAAGGGCTCGCTCTTTGTGCCCGACCCGAACTTTTTTGCAGGCGACCTGAAGATCGCGGGCATCGACGAAGATCCCCAACCGGCACCCGGCTGGGACCATCCTTTTGGCGTTCCAAATGATGGCGAACAGGCCAATTACCGGGCATCGGGTCTGTCCGATATGGCCTTGGCAATTGCAGAAAACCGACCGCACCGCTGTTCGCTCGAACTTGCGCTCCATGCCGTTGAAGTGATGACGGGCGTGCTGGAAGCAGGCGAAACCGGGTCGTTCGTTTCAATGACAACCACATGCGAACGCCCTGAACCTCTTGGCCCTGATGCGGCGCGCGGGCTGATGGAAGACGCCTGAACACATGATCACCAACCCGATCCTTCCCGGTTTCCATCCAGATCCGTCGATCATTCGCGTAGGCGAGACCTATTATATCGCGACTTCGACGTTTGAATGGTATCCGGGCGTTCGGATTTACGCCTCAACGGATCTGGCGAACTGGGAATTTGTGTCAGCGCCACTTAATCGAGCAGCTCTCCTCGATATGCGGGGCAATCCCGACAGTGGCGGTATCTGGGCCCCCTGTTTGTCCTATGCCGATGGGAAGTTCTGGCTTGTCTACACGGACGTCAAACGCCTCGACGGGGCCTTCAAAGACGCCCACAATTACATCACCTGTTGCGATACGATCGACGGCACATGGTCTGATCCCTGGTACGTCAATTCTTCTGGATTTGACCCCTCGCTGTTTCACGATGACGACGGCCGGAAATGGTTCATGAACATGCGCTGGAACCATCGCGGAGAGGGCACAGGCGGCAACCCGAAACACGCAAGCTTCGATGGCATTCTGTTGCAGGAATGGTCGCCCGAAACGGGTTTGATCGGTGCTCCGACCAACATCTTCGATGGATCGCACAAAGGTCTCACCGAAGCGCCCCATATCTTCAAACGAAACGACTGGTACTACCTGACGACTGCCGAAGGCGGCACGGGTTATCAGCACTCGGTCACGATGGCGCGGGCACGCGATATCGAGGGACCATACGAGCTTCATCCCGATGCGTTCCTCATGACAGCCGCCGATGCGCCGACCCATCCGGTTCAGCGGACCGGCCACGGGCAATACGTCGAAAGCCCTGACGGCCAGGCGTGGCACACATTTCTTATGGGGCGACCCATTCCCGGTCCAAACGGGGACGGAAAGTTTTGTCCTTTGGGACGCGAAACCGGAATCGAGCGTTGCGTGTGGCGTGATGACTGGCTCTATCTCGAAGCCGGTGGCGTGCTGGCGCGTCCGTCGTTCGAGCACGACGCGACCCCAGCAAAGGCCCCGGAATCGCATTACGATTTCGCAAACACCACGCTTCCATCCGACTTTCAGTGGCTTCGAACCCCGAACCCAGAGAGGATTTTCAGGTTTGAAAACAACGCACTCACCCTTATCGGGCGCGAGAGCATAGGAAGCTGGTTCGAGCAGGCGCTAGTTGCCCGCCGTCAACAGCATTTTGCCTATCGCGTCGAAACGACGATGGATGCGGCGCCCGCACATTACCAACACGCCGCTGGGATCACGACCTACTACAACCGCCATAAATTCCATGCCTTGCTGATCAGCCACGACCCATCCAAAGGCCGCGTCCTGCGGATTGAAAGCTGCCCGGGCAAGTGGCCCGACGGCGAATTGACGTTGCCCTTAAGCGACGAAGTCGCGCTCAACGACGGGCCTGTCAGAATGGCGGTCGAGGTCAATCATGCAATGCTACAATTCTATTTCGCCCAAGGCGACGACGACTGGACGGCGATCGGACCTGTGCTTGATGCCAGCGTGATATCTGACGAAGGCGGTCGCGGCGAACACGCCTCCTTCACGGGGGCCTTCGTTGGGATGGTTGCCTATGACACCTCCGGCGGTGCGGGCGAGGCCCATTTCACGGACTTCAGCTACAAGCCCTTCGACGCGTGATCAGCGAACTGGCAATCTATAACCTTCAAAGCGCTCGGGCGCGCGTCGTTCTTCGTGTGTCCGGCCACATCGAAGCCCCAAATTGGACGCCCGATGGTGACGACCTGATCGTGAACGGGCACGGTGCGCTCTACTTCGTGCCCATCTCGTCGCCTGAATTGATCGCCATCGACACTGGCTCCTTATCGTCACTCAACAATGACCATGGCGTCTCGCCCGATGGACGGCATTTTGCACTTTCAGATCGGCCAGAAAACGGCGCCGCTCAGATTTATGTTATGGAAGTCGGCACGACAGCGCCGCAACTGATCGTCGAAAACGCGCCCGCCTATTGGCACGGATGGTCTCCCGATGGGGAGACGCTGGCATATGTCGCAAACCGGGGCGAAGGATATCAGGTTTACACCAAACCGATGACCGGCGGCGAAGAGGTTCAACTTACCCGTGGCTTCACGCATTGCGATGGTCCGGATTATGCCGCCGATGGGCGCTGGATCTGGTTCAATGGCGAGAAAGACGGCAGCGTTGATCTATGGCGTGTCGCGGCAACCGGTGGAACGCCTGTCCGCATGACACATGACGCCGCCGTAAACTGGTTCCCCCACCCATCGCCTGATGGTCAACACGTCGTTTACCTTTCCTATCAACCCGGCACGAAGGGACATCCCGCCCTTAAGAATGTGGAACTGCGTTTGATGCCTCAAGACGGCGGGCCCTCGCGTCGACTGATTTCGCTTCTTGGCGGACAGGGTACAATCAACGTGCCAAGCTGGTCCCCCGATGCCGAAGAATTCGCCTTCATGCGCTACTTCGAAGCGGATTAAAGCGACGAAAGCCGTTGTGTCGGCGTGATAGCTTCCGGGGAAATACGCAATTCAATCAGGGCCGGTTTCCCGGATGCACGCGCGTCCGCCAAAGCTTGGGGAAACTCATCCGTGCGCTCAACAAGTGCGCCAAATCCGCTATAGGCCATTGCAAACGCAGGAAAATCCGGGTTCTGCAACGTCGTGCCCGAGACCCGATCCGGATAGGTCTTTTGTTGGTGCATCCGAATGGTGCCATAAATTCCGTTGTTAACGACGATCACCACAATGTTCGCACCATATTGGCACGCCGTTCCAAATTCCTGCGCCACCATTTGAAAACACCCGTCGCCTGCAAGGCATACAACGTCATGACCCGGGTTGCGCAGCTTGGCCGCGATTGCCGCCGGAAGGCCATATCCCATTGACCCGGACGTCGGTGCCAATTGTGACTTCCAGCCGGGATATCTGAAATACCGATGCAGCCAGGACGCATAATTTCCAGCGCCATTAGTTAAGATGGACGCGTCCGGGAGTGCCATGACCAAATGTTGAATAACCTCTTCCATACGCACATCGCCGCAAGATGGCACCGGCAGTTGCCAGCTCTCGTAAGCCGCGCGCGCAGCGTTGACATAGTCCGACCGATCCACATCTGGCGCACGCGCAATATCCGCCAGTTGACAGATCACGTCGCCGGGCCTCGCGGCAAAAGCCATTTCTGGCGTGAAAACACGCCCCAACTCTGCT
>CALLWO010000158.1 GCA_938016355.1 uncultured Boseongicola sp.
CTGTTCACCTGCGACGCCGCGCTGGGGCGCGACGCGACCAAAGTGTTCAACTATCTGTCGGGCTATGCGCAGCCCGAAGGCATGGAGAACCTCTCCATCTCGCCTTTGTCGCTGAAAAACACGCTGCTCGAACGCATCGCAGAAGAAGCCGAATACGCGCTCGCCGGAAAACCTGCCGAAATCTGGGCGAAGATGAATTCGCTCATCGAACCCGATGTGATCGACGCGCTTTACCTCGCCTCGCAAGCCGGGGTGAAGATCAACCTTGTGATCCGTGGCATCTGCGGTCTCAGACCCGGGATCAAAGGTCTGAGCGAAAACATCCGCGTGAAATCCATCGTGGGGCGGTTCCTTGAACACTCCCGCATCGTGTGTTTCGGCGCAGGCTACGGCCTGCCGCACAAAAAGGCGCGGGTCTATATCTCGTCAGCCGACTGGATGGGGCGCAACCTGAACCGCCGGGTCGAAACACTTATCGAAGCCGCGAACCCAACGGTCAAAGCCCAGATCGTGTCACAGATCATGGCCGCGAACCTTGCGGATGTCGCGCAAAGCTGGGTGCTTGCGCCAGACGGCACATACCAGCGCCCGGCCATGCCCGAAGGCGAAACCGCCTTTAATTGCCACCGCTTCTTTATGGAAAACCCATCCCTGTCAGGCCGCGGATCAGCCGGGGCTTCGGACGTGCCCGAACTCACCCACAGCGACGATTAATCCTCACCGCGCAAGACGATCACCGAACAGGGCGCGTGGCGCACAACCCGTGCGGCCGTCGACCCCAACAGGTAGTCTTTTAACGCAGGCGTGTGCGAGGACACGATCACGCATGCGATATCGTTGGCCCGCGCATAGTCGATGATTTCTTCCGCCGGACGCCCATGCTTGATCACGATCTCGATGTCCGACATCGAGCCGACTCGCGTGCGCAATTTCTGAGCCGCCTCCGCACCGATCCGGTTGATGGCATCCTGCGCAAGGTCCTGCGGCATATGCCCCGGCAGCTTTGGAACGACCGAGATCGCCTTGATCGCCTTGTCCGGCTCTGCCCCTTCTATTTGCGCGCGCGCAACGCTCAAGGCGCGCTCCAGCGACGTGTCCTGATCGGGATCGACGGCGACGAGTACGGATGGAAACATGACACCCTCCTTTGGCTTTGGTTGCACCGATCCTCTCAGGTTTCACGCAACCGCGCTTTGACACGGATCAGGTCGCCGAAAATGCCGCAGGGCACCGCCAATCCAACATTTTCGCCCTATTCAGCCACCAACGCCGCGCGCTGCCCTTGCGAAGTGGGTCGGGCTCGAATACATGACGTTCGTTGTTGATGAAGCGCTTTGGAAGCACCGATGGAAAACGTCATTTTGATCGTCCACCTGATTTTGGCTCTTGGCCTGATCGGAACCGTGCTTTTGCAGCGGTCCGAAGGCGGTGGTCTTGGCGGAATGGGCGGCGGTGGCGGCGGTGGCCTTGTCAGCGCACGTGGCGCAGCAACAGCGCTTGGCAAAGTGACATGGGCCCTTGCGATTGGCTTTATCTGTACGTCGATCACGCTCACGATCATTGCGGCGCAAAACTCGGGCAGCTCTTCGGTCCTGGATCGGATCGGCGTCGACACGTCGACAACAGCCGGTGACACACCTGCATTGCCATCTGGTGACGCGCTACTGCCGCCGGTTCCCGGCAGCACGGGAGGTGGGTTGAACCTGCCGGTGGCCGAGTAACGACATAGCGCCGCCTCTCGCGGCGCTTACCCCGTTTCCCCGTTGGGCATACGCCGAACGGCTCTGATATCGACACAACACCTTGGTTTCCGCAGCGTTCAGACGCAATATATTGCGTCTTTGGCATTGAACGATGCGCGCGAATCCTTTATGTCTCAAATCCCGTGATACCGCAGATTCGGACCACCGAACGCAGGCAACACAGAGCAGTAATTCACGGGGGAATCCGGTCAAATGGCAAGATATGTGTTTATCACGGGCGGCGTGGTTTCGTCGCTTGGAAAAGGTCTTGCCTCGGCAGCACTTGGCGCGCTTTTGCAGGCGCGTGGCTATTCGGTGCGGCTGCGCAAGCTGGACCCGTATCTGAACGTTGATCCCGGCACGATGAGCCCGTTTGAACATGGCGAAGTGTTTGTGACCGACGACGGTGCGGAAACCGATCTCGACCTTGGCCATTACGAACGCTTCACCGGCGTCCATGCGCGCGGAACGGATTCCGTCTCGTCGGGTTGGATCTATTCCAACGTTTTGGAGAAAGAGCGGCGCGGCGATTACCTTGGCAAAACGATCCAGGTGATCCCCCACGTCACGAACGAGATCAAAGATTTCCTCCATATCGGCGCGGATGAGGTTGATTTCATGCTTTGTGAAATCGGCGGCACCGTGGGCGATATCGAAGGTCTGCCATTCTTTGAAGCGATCCGTCAGTTTGGCCAGGACCAGCCGCGTGGCGAATGCATTTTCATGCACTTGACGCTGTTGCCGTGGATTGAAGCGGCCGGTGAATTGAAGACAAAGCCGACCCAGCACTCCGTCAAAGAACTCCGCTCTATCGGCATCGCGCCCGACATTCTTGTGTGCCGCTCGGAGCGTGAAATTCCCAAGAAAGAACGCGAAAAGCTCGCGCTTTTCTGTAACGTGCGTCCCGACAGCGTGATTGCCGCCTATGACCTGAAGTCAATCTATGAAGCCCCGCTTGCCTACCACCGCGAAGGTCTGGATCAGGCCGTGCTGGACGCGTTTGGCATCGCGCCCGCGCCCAAACCAAACCTCGGACGCTGGAACGATGTGTATGACCGGATGCAGAATGCCGAAGGCGAAGTGAAAGTCGCGATTGTCGGCAAATACACGCAGTTGGAAGACGCCTATAAATCGATCGCCGAGGCGCTGACCCACGGCGGTATGGCCAACCGCACCCGCGTGCGCGCGGAATGGATCGACGCCGAGATTTTCGACCGCGAAGACCCCGCGCCTTATCTCGAAAACTTCCACGCCATTCTGGTCCCCGGGGGCTTTGGCGAACGCGGCACCGAAGGCAAGATCAAGGCCGCTCAATTCGCCCGCGAAAAGAAAATCCCCTACCTTGGCATCTGTCTTGGCATGCAAATGGCCGTGATCGAAGGCGCGCGCAACGTCGCCGGGATCGAAGCCGCAGGCTCTGAAGAATTCGACCACGAAGCCGGGAAAAAGCGTTTTGAACCCGTGGTTTACCACTTGAAAGAATGGGTGCAGGGCAACCACGTCGCACGCCGCAAAGCCGATGACGACAAGGGCGGCACGATGCGTCTTGGCGCCTATACCGCGAACCTTGGTGAGGGGACGAAAGTCGCCGAGGTTTATGGCAACACCGTCATCGAAGAACGTCACCGCCATCGGTACGAGGTCGACATCAAATACCGCGAAAAGCTGGAGAAACAGGGCCTGTGCTTCTCGGGCATGTCCCCGGACGGCAAGCTGCCCGAAATCGTCGAATGGAAGGACCATCCGTGGTTCATCGGCGTTCAGTTCCACCCCGAACTGAAATCCAAACCCTTCGCGCCGCATCCCTTGTTCGAAGGTTTCGTGAAAGCTGCATTAGAAGTGTCGCGACTGGTCTGAGGATCGCGCCGACACATCCTGCCGCTTTAACCCGGTGTAAACGCTCGTTCGATAGACATCACACGATGTCGAAACGGACGATCCATGCTGACGAACGCGCAAAATACACAAACGACTCCAAACTATTACGAGCCTGACAGCACGTCGGACGATCCCGACCAGCACAAGCTTCGCGTCCTCATTGACGAGGCCGCAACGCTCCGCGGGCTTACCATTCAGATGGCGTTGCGTCTGATGGCCCTTGCCGCCGCGCCCGGTGACGCGGACCGCCGCGTGGTTCTGGATGAATTCCGCACGCTGCGCGCCCAATTCAAGGCGAATATGGCCATCCTCTTTGGCACCTCCACCGCCAAGGGCGAGAACAAAGACCACGTCGAATGGATCAGACGGATTGTCGCCACCAATCCCGATCGCCGCGCCGCCCTGCTCAAGGTCGAAACCAACATTCAACGCATTGAGGCGGGTCTGGACGCCGGTCAAATGCCCAGTTTCGAAAACGCGCGCGCGTTCTTTGACGAAAACTGGCCCGTCGTGCGGGACAAAATCACTGAAGTAATCTGGGATCTCTGGGCCGACCTCGACGCAAACAAAAGTGCCGCCGAACACAAGAACGCGGCGCTGCAATCCACCCTTCAAGAGACGCTGACCGACATCAAGGGGTTTTCCTCCGCGATCCGCATGATTGCGATCAACACCGCCGTTATGGCCAGCCGCCCGCAGGACGAAGCCGCCGGGTTTCAGGCCATCGCCAAAGAAGTGAAGCGCCTGTCCGAAGACATCCAGCAAAGCACCAATCGCGCCAAGGAAACCATCACCAGCCTTCTATAATCCCGCGCAACTCGACCGTGCCGCTCGCCGGTCTCTGGCGCAGTTTTTTTCCTCCCGCCCCTGTAAGCCACGCGAAGGGCGGTTATATATCGGGCATGTTTGATGCTTTCCTGCGCCGCCTCACCGCCCCCGAACCCGATCCGCTCAGCGGGGATGACGCCCGTCTCGCCCTTGCCGCTCTTCTTGTGCGCATCGCGCGCACCGATGGCGACTATGCACAAATCGAAGTCTCTAAAATTGATAACGTGCTGAAAACACGCTATGAACTCGGCCCGTTCGAGGTCGCAAAACTGCGCAAAGACGCCGAAATCCTTGAATCCGAAGCCCCCGACACCGTGCGCTTCACCCGCGCCATAAAAGACGCCGTGGCCTATGAAGACCGCGCGGAGGTCGTGGAATCCTTGTGGGAAATCGCGCTGGCCGACGGCGGGCGTGACCATGAAGAAGACGCGCTCATGCGCCTCGTGGCACCGATGCTTGGCATCAACGACCGCGATTCCGCGCTGGCCCGGCAACGGGTTTTGAACCGGGGATGATCGCCAGCCTGCCGATGTATGATCGCGCTGAAACACGCGCGGCCAACGATCGGTTCTGGGCGCTTATTCGCGACCATCTCTTTTTCGACAAACGCCCCGCGCCCGAACACCTCACCCGTGACGGGGATGTTTGGCAGCACTGGCTCAGCCCCGATCTTTTCCTGTCGCAAACCTGCGGCCTTCCCTATCGCGCGCGCCTTCATGGAAAGGTCACTTTGGTCGGAACACCGGTCTTCGACCTACCGTGCAAGCCCGGGTACTATTTCAGCACGATCATCGCGCGAAAGGACGACTCGCGCACCGATTTCTCTGCGTTCAACGGCGCGACGTTTGCCTATAACGAGCCGCTTTCGCAATCAGGATGGGCCGCCCCCAAGGCCATGGCCGACGCCTATGAGATCGAATTTGGCGCTTTTCACCAATCGGGGGCCCACGTCGCGTCGGCCCGCGCGGTCGCCGAAGGGCACGCAGATATCGCCGCCATCGACGCCGTCACATGGAAAATGATCAAACGCTACGATGATTTTGCGGCCAATTTGAAAGAAATTGCCGCCACTCCCCCGACCCCGGCGCTGCCATACATTTCGCAAGCCGGCGTGGATATAGATGACCTTTGGAACGCCATGAGCATCGCAATCGACAATCTTTCGGCGGCGGATCGCGACGCCCTTTGTCTCACCGGGATGACCGTGCTTCATCCAGAAAAGTATCTGGCCGTCGAAATCCCACAACCCCCGGGCGAGTAAAACCTCACGTGGCGGAAGAAAAGCCAAAAATCGTTGCAATTCCTTAGTATTCCGGCCTTACTCTGCCCTCGGGGATAACAAGACGCGGATGCAAGTGACTGATACGACGCCTGTAATCGACATTCAGAACCTTCACAAAAGCTATGGCGCTTTGGAGGTTTTGAAAGGCGTGAGTCTTTCGGCTCCGCGTGGGCACGTGATCTCGCTAATCGGGTCGTCGGGGTCCGGAAAATCGACGCTTTTGCGCTGTGCAAACCTTCTCGAAGACAGCCAGGAAGGCGACATTCGGTTCGAAGGCGAAGCCGTCGTCTGGAAAGGCGAAGGCTTGGGGCGCCATCCTGCGGATCGCGGCCAGGTCACGCGCATCAGAACCAATCTTTCCATGGTTTTTCAACAGTTTAACCTATGGTCACATATGACGATCCTGCAAAACGTCATGGAAGCACCGGTGACTGTCCTGAAGCGCTCGACAGCCGATGTCGAAGCCAAGGCGCGCGAATATCTCGCCAAGGTCGGGATCGGGGACAAATGCGATGTCTGGCCCGCGCAATTGTCAGGCGGCCAACAACAACGCGCCGCGATTGCGCGCGCGCTGTGTATGGAACCGCGCGCATTGCTCTTTGACGAACCCACCAGCGCGCTAGATCCCGAACTGGAACAAGAGGTGATCCGCGTTATCAAGGCCCTCGCCGGTGAGGGTCGTACCATGATTATCGTAACACATGATATGAGCCTTGCCCGGGATGTCAGCGACCACGTTGTGTTTCTGCATCAGGGTAAGATCGAAGAAGAGGGCTCGCCGGACGCTGTGTTCGGGGCCCCCAAATCGGAACGGTTGCGGCAGTTTCTTTCTGCCGTTGCCGCATAAACGCCCGCCACTCGGGCAAGTCTTAGGGAGACGAGAAATGAAAAAGCTGATTTTGGGCGCACTCGCGCTTTCGATCACTGCAGGGGCCGCCTATGCGGGCAGCCATTCTGTTGTGCGGATGGGGACCGAGGGCGCGTACCCTCCGTGGAACTTCATCAATGACGCCGGCGAAGTTGACGGTTTCGAACGCGAGCTTGGGGATGAGCTTTGCAAGCGCGCCGAATTGAATTGTGAGTGGGTGACCAACGAATGGGATTCGATCATCCCGAACCTCACATCCGGCAACTATGACACCATCATCGCGGGCATGTCGATCACCGCCGAGCGTGATGAAGTCATTGATTTCACACAAGCTTACACACCCGCCGATCCGTCGAACTATCTTGCGGCATCCGATGATGTCGACCTGATGGGCGGCGTGATCGCAGCGCAAACCGGCACCATTCAGGCGGGTTATGTCGCCGAAAGTGGCGCCATGTTGGTTGAGTTTGCAACGCCAGACGAAACCATCGCAGCCGTCCAGAACGGTGAAGCCGATGCGGTGCTTGCCGATGCGTCCTTCCTGGCACCCATTGCGGAGCAAAACGGCGATCTGATGATTGTCGGTGATCCGGTCGCGCTCGGCGGCGGTGTTGGCATGGGCGTGCGCGAAAGCGATGCGGAGCTTAAAGCCAAGTTCGATGCTGCCATCCAGTCGATGAAAGACGACGGCAGCCTCAATGCACTGATCGCTAAGTGGGAAGTCAGCACTCAGTGGTAAGCTGACCGCACTATCATCGGGTCGGGGCACATCGCCCCGGCCCATACCTTAGGAGCCTGTGGCCATTTTTTCGTTTTGCACCGACCCTGCAACGCTGGAAACGGCCCGCTGGTTTGTCTGTTATCTGACAAACGGCAAACATCTCATCGCATATACGTCCTTTGGCACGGTGCTGTTGCTTCTTGCGATCACCGCCCCCACCGCTTTGGCCTTTGGATTTGGTGGCGCCATTGCCGCACGCAGCCGCATCGCCCCCCTGCGTTGGTTCGGCAAAGGCTATACTTCCATCGTGCGCGGCGTCCCCGACATCGTCTTTTTTCTCTTCTTTGTCATTGCCTTGGATCAGGCTTTCGAATGGACGCGCCATCAGTTTTTCTGCCCCGACTGGCCCGACGCCATCCGTCAGGGCAATGACTTTGTCGTCTGCCAGCGCGCGAAACTACCACTGTCGAACGCCCCGCAATGGGTCCACGAAGTCTATGGCTTTCTGCTGGCTGTCCTGACCTTTGCCATCGTTTTTGGCGCCTTTGCCGCCAACGTTCTGTTCGGCGCCATGCGCGCCGTCCCGCGCGCGCAGATCGAAACCGCCGAAGCCTATGGCATGAGCGAACGACAGGCATTCTGGCGCGTGCTGATCCCGCAAATGTGGGTCTTCGCGCTGCCGGGTCTGTCGAACCTCTGGATGATCCTCGTCAAAGCGACCCCGCTTCTGTTCCTCCTTGGCGTCGAAGACATCGTCTATTGGGCCCGCGAACTGGGCGGCACAAAAGGCGCGCTCTTTGACTATCCCCACCCCGACTGGCGGCTCTGGTATTTCCTTGGCCTGCTCGTCTTTTACCTCACGCTCACACGCTTTTCCGAGATCGTTCTCGGGCGTTTGTCCCAGCGGCTTAGCCACGGACAAGCCACGCTCGCCGGTGAAGCCCAGCGAAAGGCCGCCGTATGAGCTGTTGGGAAACCATCGCGGATTATGGCCTTCGTTCCATCGGCATCGGAGAGCGGCTGCTGCCACGCACCGATTTCACGATCTGCCAGCAATTCACCCTGATCGGATCGGGCATGATCTGGAACATCTATTTCGGTGTTCTCGCCCTCGCCATGGGATTTTGCCTCGCAACCGGCATCGCCGTGGGCAAGGCCGCGCGCAACCCGCTCATCCGCAAGCCCTGCGAATGGTTCGTCTTCCTCTTTCGCGGCTCACCGCTCTTTATCCAGTTCTTTCTGGCCTATGAAGCGCTGGTGCTGCTCCCACGGGAAGGCTTTGAAATCTTTGGCATAACGGCCGAAACGCGCTGGCTCACACGGGCCTGGGCCGGGGCGCTGATCGTGCTCTTTCTCAACACCTCCGCCTATACGGCCGAGATTTTCTATGGCGCGCTCCGCTCGGTCCCAAAAGGCGATCTTGAGGCCGCCGACGCCTATGGCATGACCGGGTGGGCGCGGTTCAAACGCGTGACCTGGCCCACCATGCTGCGTCTGGCATGGCCCGCTTACACGAACGAAGCGATCTTCCTTTTCCACGCGACAACGCTCGTCTTTTTCTCAGGCTTTCCCGCGTGGCAACAGCGCGGCGATGCGCTTTATTATGCCAATTACTTTGCCGACAAGACCTTCAACCCCTTCGTGCCCTACCCCATCGTCGCCTTCTATTTCATCATTTTGACGCTGGGCGTGATCGGCCTCTTCGCACTGGTCAATCGCCGTCTGAACAGGCATATGCCGCAAGAGGCGAAGCGCATCCGATATCGCCCGCAAATGATCAGGTGAGACATGGAAAACTGGCTGAATGACCACCCGCACATCCGTTCGGTGACGACCGCCGTGGCGGATCTGAATGGTCAGGCGCGCGGTAAACGCATGCCGTCGGGTTTCGCGGACAAGGCGCTTCAGGGCACAACCAAAATGCCCCTGTCGGTGCTCAACGTCGATATTTGGGGCGACGATATCGAAGACAGCCCGCTGGTGTTCGAAACCGGCGATCGCGACGGGGTGTTGCGCCCCACCGATCGTGGCTTCGTCCCCATGCCATGGCTTGATAATCCGGCAGCGCTTTTGCCGATGTGGATGTTCACCGAAGCCGGTGACCCGTTCGAAGGCGATCCGCGCCACGCGCTTTCGCTGGTGTTGAACCGCTACAAAGACCACGGCTGGAATGTCGTCGCGGCGACCGAACTTGAATTTTACCTTCTCGATGACAGCGGCGACACGCTGCAACCGCCCACGTCGCCACGCTCGGGCAAGCGGCGTCTGGGTGGCGAGATCCTGTCGCTCCGCGCGCTTGATGCCTTTGACGGGTTCTTTACCGAACTTTACGACGCCTGCGACGCGATGGGCATCCCGGCAGAAACCGCAATTTCCGAATCCGGGCTCGGCCAATACGAGATTAACCTTGTCCATGGGCCCGCGATGCAGGCGGCTGACGATGCGTGGCTCTTTAAAATCTTGGTCAAAGGCCTTGCGCGCAAGCACGGGTTTGCCGCCAGCTTCATGGCCAAACCCTATCCCGACTGGTCGGGCAACGGCATGCACATTCACTTTTCTGTCGTCGACAACGACGGACGCAATATCTTTGACAATGGCGGCGAACGCGGCACCGAAGAATTGCTCTATGCTGTTGGCGGCTGTCTGGATGCGATGAAAGATCAAACCCTGATTTTCGCACCCCACGGCAATTCCTATGAACGTCTGGTGCCCGGTGCCCATGCGCCAACCGGGATCGGCTGGGCCTATGAAAACCGCACCGCCGCGATCCGCATTCCGAACGGGCCAAGTGCCGCGCGGCGCATCGAACACCGCGTCGCGGGTGGCGATACCAATCCTTACCTGATGCTCGCCGCGATTTTGGGTGCCGCCCTCAATGGGATCGAAGACAAATCCGTGCCGCCTCAGGCGATCAAGGGCAACGCCTATGCGCG
>CALLWO010000159.1 GCA_938016355.1 uncultured Boseongicola sp.
GCGCGCCTTTTGATCCTAAATATACGTCTCAAGAACCTGCCACAGAATTTGCGGCGGGGATACGACGAGAGGGGTCGATATGGACAAAATCGTAAAATCCGACGCGGAATGGAAAGCCGAGCTGAACGATCTGGAATTCAAAGTCCTGCGCAAGCACGGCACAGAACGCGCCTTTACCAACGATGATTTCCCCAAAAACCCCGGCACGTTCATGTGCAAGGGCTGCGGCGCGCCTCTCTTTGATCAGGCTCACAAATTTGACAGTGGCACCGGCTGGCCATCATTTTACAAACCACTCGACGACGAAATGGTGGGCGAACAGGACGACAGCAGCTTTTTCATGCGCCGCACAGAAGTGCACTGCAACCGCTGCGACGGGCATCTGGGCCACGTCTTTCCCGACGGCCCGCAACCCACCGGCCTGCGCTATTGCATCAACGGCGCGTCCCTCGCGTTTGAACCGGAAAGCGACGGCGCGGCTGACGACGCCTAGTTGAGGAACTGACCGGGGTTGAAGTTGCCAAGGTTGGAGAACAACTGGCGCAAGAACCCGACGCCTTGCGTGTTAGAGGTGGTTACGCGACGCGACAGCGTGACCACCTGACCGTCGTCCAGCCCAAAGCGCTCGATATTTTCGACAACGCCTTCTTCAGTGAACGTCACCGCGACCACTTCGCGATTGGTTTCAACAGGCGCGCGCCACAGGAAACGTTCGTATTCGCTTGCAACGTAATACCAGCCGCGATCATCCAAAATACCGCGCGTGCCGGGGCGTCCGATCACAAGGGCGACAGTGTCCTTGGTGTCCTGACCGACGACAATCTCGTCCAGCGAGGATTGCTCGGGCACATAGCCATGGCGGTCATCAAGACGGGCACAGGACGCGCTGAGCGCGACAACGATCACAACGATCGCGAGCCGTTTAACGATATGTGTTTGCGACACCGTTCTGTCCCACCTCTTGCCAAGCGACGCGCTGCCGCCTAGTCGGCATATCCAGAGATTGGAACCGGATCAAGGAGTGAGCCAGTGAATAAGACAAGCTTTCGGCTTGGCGAGCTGAAACGGGAAACCGCGTTTGAAGCTGCACCTGACGCCGCCGCGCGCGCCGAGGTTGCCGAAAGGCTGGGTATTCTCGGGGTCAAAAAATTGCGCTTTTCGGGCACGCTCAGCCCGTTGCGGAAATCCGACTGGCAATTGAACGCACGCCTTGGCGCAACCGTCGTGCAGGCCTGCGTCGTCACCAACGAGCCCGTCACCACCCGCATCGACGAAGACGTGGTGCGCGGCTACCTCGCCGATCTGCCGCAGATCACCGACCTTGAAGAAAGCGAAATGCCCGAGGACGAAACCCTCGATCCGCTCCCCGAAGTGCTCGACATCGCGGATGTGATGGAAGAAGCGCTCGCGCTTGCCCTGCCGCCATGGCCGCGCGCAGACGGCGTTGACCCTTTGGAAATGAGCGTGACCGAACCCGGCACCGCGCCCTTGACGGATGCAGATGTGAAACCCTTTGCGAGCTTGAAATCGCTGAAAGAAAAGCTTTCGGGCAACGACGAAGACGAGGCCTGAAATCGCGCTTGCGTTTTAAGGGAATCGCAGTATGTTCCCGGCCTCGCTCGAACGATTAGGTTGGACAGGGGCCGCGCTTGCGCGTAAGACCGCCTGAATGACCGTTAACCGGGGTCTAACCCCTAGAATTATTGAGGATGTGACATGGCTGTCCCTCAGAATAAAATCACGAAGTCACGCCGCAACATGCGCCGTTCGCATGATGCTTTGGTGGCTGATAATCCGGCTGAATGCTCAAACTGCGGCGAGTTGAAGCGCCCGCACCACGTTTGTGCATCTTGCGGCCATTATGCTGACCGTGAAGTGGTCGCGCAGGCCGACGAGATCGACCTCGACGACGACGCAGCGTAAGCGGTGCCGCTTGGCCCCGGCCCGGCATGACTGATCCAAGCGACCAAAGCGCAACTCGCGACTCTGGGCGCATCGTTATTTCTGTCGACGCGATGGGCGGCGATCTTGGCCCCAAGGCCGTGATCGCCGGCATCAAACAAAGTGCCGAAAAGAATCCGAACATCGGCTTCATCGTGCACGGCCCTGCAAAACAGCTCAAACCCCTGATCCGCAAGCGCGGATTGGCGGACCGTTGCGAGATCCGCGACGTCGAAGACGTGGTCACGATGGATGCCAAACCGTCCCACGTGATGCGTCACGGCAAGGGCACCTCGATGTGGTCCACCATTGACGCCGTCAAGAATGGCGAGGCCGAAGCGGCCGTGTCCTGTGGCAACACCGGGGCGTTGATGGCCGTCTCGATGATCCGCCTGCGCAAAATCCCCGGTGTCGACCGCCCGGCGATTGCCTGTCTCTGGCCGTCCAAGAACAAGGGCGGCTTTAACATCATGCTTGATGTGGGCGCCGATATTCGCGCGGACGAAAAAGACCTTGTCCAATATGCGTTGATGGGCGGGTCTTATGCCCGCAATGGCCTTGGCATCGCGCGCCCGCGCATCGGGCTTTTGAATGTCGGCACCGAAGAACACAAAGGGCGCTCTGAAATCAAAGCCGCCCACGATCTGATCACCGAGGCCGCCCCAGAAGCCGAATACGAATTTGTCGGCTTCGTCGAAGGCGGCGACATCCCGTCAGATCGCGTCGACGTCATTGTCACCGACGGTTTCACCGGCAATGTCGCGCTGAAAACCGGCGAAGGCACCGCCACCCTGATCCGCGAATTTCTCAACAACGCTTTTCGCGCGAGCCTCTTTTCCAAGGTTGCAGCGCTCATTGCGCTGTCGTCCCTCAAACGGCTTTCCAAACGCATCGACCCGCGCCGCGTCAATGGCGGCGTCTTTCTGGGCCTAAACGGCACCGTGGTCAAATCCCACGGTTCGGCGGATGCAACTGGCGTGTCGTCGGCGATCAAACTGGCCTTTCGCCTGGCTGAAAGCCGCTTTACCGAACGCCTTGCGGCACGGGTTGCATCGGCCCCGCGCGCGTTGCAGGATGCCGATGGGTCAGACAACAAAAACGAGCAGACCGGATGACTATTCGCGCCCAAGTGCGAGGCGTCGGGCATTATCTTCCCGAACGTGTGGTTCCAAATTCATGGTTCGAAGAACGGATCGAAACCTCAGACGACTGGATCAAATCGCGATCCGGTATTGAGCGGCGTCATTTCGCCGGCGAAGGCGAAACCACGTCAAAAATGGCGGCAAAAGCCGCCGAACGCGCACTGGCCATGGCCGGGCTTGAAGCCGACGACATTGACGCGATTGTCGTGGCCACGTCGACAGCCGATCTGACCTTTCCGTCCGCAGCCACGATGGTTCAGGCCGAACTTGGCATGACGCGGGGGTTTGCCTTTGATGTTCAAGCCGTCTGCGCAGGCTTCGTCTTTGCCCTTGCCAACGCCAACGCGCTGATCGTCTCGGGTCAGGCCAAACGGGCGCTTGTGATCGGGGCCGAAACCTTCAGCCGGATCATCGACATGGAAGATCGCGCCACTTGCGTGCTTTTTGGAGACGGTGCGGGCGCTGTTCTGCTCGAAGCCGCGACCGGTGACGGCACCAACGCAGATCGCGGTATTCTTTCCACGGATCTCAATTCCGACGGGCGTCACCGCGACATTCTTTATGTCGATGGCGGCGTTTCCACTCAATCCACTGGCCATTTGCGCATGCAGGGCAAAGAGGTGTTCCGCCACGCCGTTGAAAAGCTTGCCTCCACCGCCCACACCGCCCTTGGCAAACTCGGCCTTGGTGGGGACGACGTCGATTGGATCGTGCCTCATCAGGCGAATTACCGGATCATCAAAGCAACTGCGCAAAAGCTCGGGGTGGAGATGGAGCGCGTCGTCGTGACCGTGCAGGATCACGGCAATACGTCAGCGGCATCGATTCCCCTCGCGCTCTCTGTTGGCGTCGAACGCGGGCAGATCAAACCCGGAGATCTGTGCGTAACAGAAGCAATTGGGGGCGGATTGGCGTGGGGTTCGGTGGTTCTTCGCTGGTAAGCCTTCATTAACGCCTTTTCTTAAGCGCTTGATATTGACTCGGAAATTCATCGCGCACAAACTCACCTAAACATAAATTTGAAGGGGGACGTGATGAGCGAGAAGACATTGACGCGCATGGATCTAAGCGAAGCTGTGTTTCGCGAGGTCGGTCTAAGCCGAAATGAGTCCGCGCAATTGGTTGAAAGCGTCCTTCTGCACATGTCAGATGCGCTGGTTGCGGGTCAGCAAGTCAAAATCTCGTCCTTTGGCACTTTTTCGGTGCGCGACAAGGCAGCCCGCGTTGGCCGCAACCCGAAAACTGGCGAAGAAGTTCCAATTCATCCCCGTCGTGTGATGACCTTCCGTCCCTCGCATCTGATGAAAGATCGCGTCGCGGACGGCAACAAACGGTAAATCTCCGTCCATGGAAAAATCCCGTGACGCCTTCCGTACCATCTCGGAAGTGGCCGAATGGCTTGATATTCCGACACATGTTCTGCGCTTTTGGGAAAGCCGGTTTAGCCAGATTAAACCGGTAAAACGCGCGGGCGGACGTCGCTATTATCGCCCCTCGGATATGCAATTGATCGGCGGCGTCAAATCCTTGCTCCATGATCAGGGCATGACCATTCGCGGTGTGCAGAAAATGCTGCGCGAACAGGGTGTTAAGCACGTTTCTTCATTCTCTCCAACACTGGATGGCGAAGCACCGGT
>CALLWO010000160.1 GCA_938016355.1 uncultured Boseongicola sp.
ACCACTGCCGGTTGCGGCATGGGCAAATCCAAATCCGTCCACGGCCGAATTGGCCGCCGGTGGGTTTGCGCGACGCGCGCGCACGTCTTCGGCCAGAACCCGCCCGGCGGTGGGCGCTTCGCGGATCTCGCCGACCACGCAGGTCAGACGGTCGCGCAGCCGCGCCAAAGCCTCGTCCACCGGCGTCCAGTCGACACCGGGAGGAAGCGCGAAGCAGTCGTTTTTCAGCCGAGGCGGCGTCAAGTCGGGCATGGCGGCAGCGTTAAGCTCATCTTCAAAACCAAGCCCAAGTATCCAGCCTTCTTCGGGGGCGTCAACGTCAAGCATGCGCTGAAGGCGTGGACCGGGCAATCGCGAGAGGGCGCGGCTCAACAGACGCACCTGAGCGCGGTCGCGAATGTCATCCCCCGCCGCCTTCACGCTTGCATTGATCAGCGAAGGCCAGATTTCGACCACGCGCACCGGCCTCGTGTCATCTTCGAACGGCCAGATGGACAATTCATCGCGAAAGCGGTGGCGCAAACGCTCAAGGCACGCGATCCCGGTCATCACCTGCCCGCCAACCGCGCCAGCCCCACCCATCTGCCAGCAGGTAAAACTGCCTTTTGCGACCCGTTCGACGGCCCGACGCTCAGGCAAGCCAGACGCATCGCTCCGCGCGTGTTTCTTGCGCGGCAAATGAGGGATGTCGCGGGCCAGTCCGTTGAACCAGAACGGGCCACGCCCGCCCAAACGCGCATTAAACGACGCCGCCAGATCAAAACGGTTGTTGCCGGAGGGGGTGTCCACCAGCCGGCGCGCGATTTCGGCCCAGACCGCAAAGGGATCGTCTTTGCCCGTCAACGCGCGCGCGAACCCTGCGGGATAGCCAAAGGGGAAATCAAATCCGATCAGCAAGCGCCGCCCCTGCCCGACTTCCTGCGTGATCAGGTCGGAAATCCAAGCCTCGGCCACCTCCCGATTGCGCAGATAGACGGGAACATCCGGCGTGCCATCGCGCACCAATCCCGCCCAGATCGCATCCTTTTTCGGGCGCGGGCCGGTGTCGTTGGCCGCCGACCAATCCACAACCGCGAAACTATCGAATGGCCTCATAGGCCGAGTTCAGACGCGATGAAATCTGCAATCTCGGATGTGGCATCAAGATCAAAGGTCGGACGACCCGGCACGCGCGCATCCGTGTCCGAGGCCACCGCGCGCACCGTCTCGTCGCCCAGCGCGATCAGCGCCTGACCCGTGGCCGCGCGATGCGCTTCGACCTTTGGATGGGCACCACTTTTGTAGCCCTCAACCAGCACCAGATCGACCGGCGAGAGGCGCTTCAAAAGCGTGTCGAGATCGGGCTCTGCCTCGCCACGGAGTTCCTGCATCAGAGCGACGCGTTTCCGACTGGCCAACAGCACCTCGTGCGCGCCTGCCTCGCGATGGCGATAGCTGTCCTTGCCGGGCTGATCGACATCGAAAACATGATGGGCGTGCTTGATTGTCGAGACCGAAAGGCCCCGCGCCACAAACGCTGTCACAAGACGCTCCATCAATCCGGTTTTGCCCGAATTCTTCCACCCGACGACGCCCCAAATTTTCATGTCGTGCGCGCCCATTTCTGTGCCTCGATGAGATCATCAGGCGTGTTGACGTTAAAAAACGGATCAATCCCGCCGGTCGGGAAATCGGCAAACGCCGTGCCGTGGGTGTCGGTCCATGCCAGCACTTTGCGCATGCCGCCCTCGAGCGCGTCGCGCAGATCGTGACGTAGCGCCACGGGCCAGAACCCAAACGTCGGATGGCGGCCGTTTTCCGTGCGCGCCAAGGCGATGGGCTGGCCTTGGGTTTCGGCGGCATATTGCAGTTGCGGCACCAGATCGCCGGGGAAAAACGGTGTATCGGCGGCGGCCGTGACGATGTGGCTCGCCCCTTCGCCCGCGGCCCAGTCCAGCCCGGCAAGCACCCCGGCCAGCGGCCCTGCAAACCCGTCGATGCTGTCGCAAATCACCGGCAGCCCAAGACCGTCAAAGCGCGCGCGATCCCCGTTCGCATTCAGCGCCAAAGCCGCGACCTGCGGCGCAAGCCGGTCGATCACGTGACCAAGGATTGTGCTGCGCCCCAGCGGGTTCAACCCCTTGTCGCCGCCGCCCATGCGGCTTGCCTGCCCTCCGGCAAGGATCACGCCCAAAGGTTGCTTCATGCCGCGTCTCTCCATGCGTTCAGACGGGCGCGAAATGTGTCGCCGTCAAGCCCCTCGGGAAGGTCCTCATCTGCCACGGCATACACCATCGCAGCAATGCGAAGACCCGTGCCGCCGCGCAATTTGGCGATCTCATCTATCGCGCTCCAAAGATATTCGGTCCGCGCATTGGACAATTCCAAAACGAACCGCTTTGGCGTGAACCGAAACCGGATCGGCTCGGCTTTTTCCCGTGCCTCGGCGGTCAGGGTCGAAAGATAGCGTCCGTTCGCATAAACCTCGACCATCGCCCACAGGAAAACGATGGCAAGCCCGGTGCCAATCCCGGCCATGAAAAACCAGTCGTCACTGCCCATTCGGTCGGAAATGTTGAGCGCCAGAAGAAAGAGCAACATCAGCGGCAACCACATCAGGTTCCACAGCCACGACCGGCCTCGCAACGGCAGTTGCGCCGCCTGTTTCTCAAGCGCTGGCGGAAAACTCGGCGTGAATTCAATCGCGCCATTTTCGCTCTCACTCATTGCGCCCGCCACCCTGTTACTAAAGCGCGAAAATCGGTCGGGCTTACGCCGTCGGGCAACGCCTCGTCCGGCACCACCAGCATCGAAATGCCGGATCGGAACACGGTGCCGCCTTTGACCGCTTTCACCGCGTCAATGGCCGCCCATGTCAAACGTCGCTCTGAAACGTCGTCGCGAATTTCCAGACCGGTTGCGTCAAAGCGCACGTGGGTCGGACCCGCTCGGTCCCAATGCCGCCCGACATTGTCCCAAAATCTTCCCATGCGCGTCCGCTGAAGATAGGCAAACGACGACACCATGACCCCCGCGCCGACAAGGCCCGCCACGGTGTAAAAGGGCGTCAGATCAAAGGCCGCGATGCCAAGCGTCACGATCAAAAGGCCAAACCAGATGACCGCCCATGTGATCGCGCGCTTGATGAAGGGTTCGGGCGGAATGACGCTTTGCCACCAGCCCGTCATCGCGCGACGCCAAAGCGCGCGCTCATAAGTGAACGTCACCTCGATCGTGTCGCGCGCCGGGCTCAGGCCGTCATCCATGCCTCAACCCTTTCCAACACTTCTGCCCGCGCGTCCGGGTCTTCCAGCGGCATCGCGAAATAGACCGTCCCCGAGGCAAGCCCAATTGCGCCTTGCCCTTCCATCACGCGGTCAAACGCGCGCCAGGTGAACCGGCTTTGCGCAACCTCTGAGACAATCGAAAGGCCATCCTCATCAAAGGTCCACGTTTGCGGGCCATCCAGAATGGCCGACGGGTCCGCAAGGGAAGACGTCAGCCTTGAGATCGAACGGAACGCCAGCAGGCGCCACGCCCACGCCGCTGCAATCGCCGCGCCAAAGCCTAGCCACCATGGCGGCGGGCTGCCTGCGAAAACACTCGAAAACAAGGTCACAACGATCAAACCGATCATCCCTGCCCCGACCATCGCCATGACCGCGCGCCAACGGGCATAGCGCTGCTGAAACGTGTCCGCATGCCCGGTTGCAATCATTTTGGCGATCTCTGCGCGCGCCTCGCCCGTTGCGTCCACCTCAAAGGTCAAAGCCTCGCTCATGGCGCGGCCCCTTTTCGCCGGTGTTTGCGATCTTCGTCTTCTGCCGAGTTCACATCCGCGTCGCGC
Source organism: uncultured Boseongicola sp. (assembly GCA_938016355.1). GTDB lineage: Bacteria > Pseudomonadota > Alphaproteobacteria > Rhodobacterales > Rhodobacteraceae > CALLWO01. The sequence goes on from CALLWO010000160.1 coordinate 3,827, forward strand.
GTAAGTCGCGCATCGCCCGACAGGCACTGAAACCGCTTGCCCCGCATCCGCCCGATCAACGTCAACCCGATCTGCTGGGCGATATCCACGCCCCAGGCCGTGAACCCGGACCGCGAGGCCAGAACCGGAATGCCCATATGGGCGCATTTTATCACCATCTCCGACGTCAGCCGTCCCGTGGTGTAAAGGATCTTATCGCTGCCCGACACGCCCTCGGACAGCATCCAGCCCGCGATCTTGTCCACCGCATTGTGACGCCCCACGTCCTCCATATAAACGAGCGGTCGATCCCTTTCGCACAGAACCGTGCCGTGGATTGCACCGGCATCAAGATAAAGCGAAGGCGTGCGATTGATCTTGTGCGACAGCGCATAAAGCCACGACGTGCGCACCTCCGCTTCAGGCAGCGTCAGCCCTTCCAGGCCTTCCATCATATCGCCGAAAACCGTACCCACCGCGCAGCCGCTGGTGCGGGTCTTTTTCTTGAGCTTTTCCTCATAGGTCGTCTGGGTATCAGTGCGAACAACCACGGTTTCGAGATCGTCGTCGTAATCGACCCGCGTCACATCATCGCCACCCGTCAACATCCCCTGATTCTTCAGAAATCCAAGGGCAAGGTATTCCGGGTAATCCCCGATGGTCATCGCCGTGACGATCTCTTGCCCGTTCAGGAAAATCGTCAGCGGGCGCTCTTCGACCACCTGAATATCGCGCGACACTCCATTTTCATCTTGTGCCACCACGCGCCGCGTCAGCCCCGACCGCGTGGGGTCGGGCGCGATCAAATATTCATCTGTGCTATCACCAAGCATGATTTGCCGCCGCCTTGCGCTTGTTGTATCGCGGGTTCTCGAAACCTTAAGATGCTCACATGACCTCCACCACAACAAAATCCGCCTTTCGCAAAGGCGTCATCGCCGGATCGCCGTTCTTCTTCGTGGCGGCACCGTTTTCTATGCTGTTTGGCGTGCTCGCCACCGAAGCCGGGCTCGATCTGTGGCAGATCATGGGGTTTTCCATCGTTGTCGTCGCAGGCTCCGCCCAGTTCACAGCCATCCAGCTCATGACCGACGATGCGCCGGTCTGGATCGTCGTGGCCGCCGCACTTGCGGTGAATTTGCGCATGGCCATGTATTCCGCCAGCCTGCAACCGCATCTCGGGCGCGCAAAGCTCTGGCAACGCGCGCTGATCGCCTATGTCAATTTTGACCAAAGCTACGCCGTCAGCATTGCCGAATATGAAAACCAACCCGACCGCCCGGTCAGCGAGAAAGTTGCGTTTTTCATGGGCTCCGTCGTGGTCATCTGTCCGACATGGTACGTCTTCACACTGGTCGGCGCGCTTGCGGGGTCGACCATCCCGGACGCCTGGGCGCTGGATTTCGTGATGCCGGTGCTGTTCCTCTCGCTTGTCGGGCCAATGCTGAAAACGCTGGCGCATGTGCTTGCGGCCCTCACCTCGATCGTTGTCGCGCTTTTGTTGAGCGGTTTGCCTTCGGGCGTTGGCCTCCTTCTTGCGGCCTTTGCCGCCATGGCCGTCGGGGCAGAAGTCGAACGCAGGATGGGGCGGCCATGACCTATTCCACGGGGGAAATCTGGGGGATCATCATCCTCATGGGGATCGGCACCTATCTGATCCGCTTTTCGTTCCTCGGCATTATCGGGGACCGCAAAATGCCCGACTGGGTGTTGCGGCACCTGCGGTATACGCCGGTTGCGGTGCTGCCCGGACTGGTCGCACCCCTGGTACTGTGGCCCGATGCCACAAACGGCGACATTGACCCCGCGCGCCTCGTCGCGGCCTTTGTCACGCTTGGTTTCGCGTGGTGGCGCAAAAGCCTGCTCTGGGGCGTCTTTGCCGGCATGACAACGGTTCTCACGCTTCAGGCGCTGCTGAGCTGAGACGTTAACATCGTCCAACAAGCAATTGAGTTAAAAAGATAAACGGATCAACCGTTCCGTGGATATGTCACAACCGCATTGAACAAAACGTTGTGGTTCTTATCCGCGTCGTCATCCGTGACAAGCTTGGTCGTCACGCCTGGTCGCGCGCCAAATTGCTTTGAAACGTTCTTTGGGAAATACGTGACGCCGATATCCTCGAACCCCGGCACCTGCCCCAGAACACGCGTGATCGACACCGAACATTGCGCTTTGGGCACGGCCCCATAGGACTTCACCAACTCGGTCGCGATGCGCGCCTGTTCGATGGTGACCGGAACCTCCTGAATGCGCACATTCCACGATTCCCGCGCGTGATAGTCGATATAAACTTTCAGCGCCCGCTCGGTCATGCCGAAATGCACATCGTTGCGCTCAGGCACAAAAGGAAGGCTGAAAGTTCCGGCAGGATCAAACAGGATGCGCTGATCGCCGTTGATCATCAGGCCCGAATGCCCGCCCGATCCGTTGCGCGTGCTGATCACCGTGAACAACGTCAGCGTCGGTTGACCGCCATGGACGTATTCCGCCTGCTTCACCGCAGCATCGGGCGCCCAGACGGGTTCCGCCGGGCCACCACAGGCCGCAAGCATCACGGGCAACAGCCCGGCCACGATCAAATGACGCAAACCCAAGGGACGCGCCGCGATCAGGTGTTGAAAATGGCGAGGAAGATCAGAATGCAGATCGAGAAAATGGCTACGTTCTTGGACCAGCGAATAAAGCCCTCAAAGGTCTTTTCATGCGTGCTGATGTCCATCTCACCGTGCTTGTGGTCGGCCATGTGAAAACTCCGGTTCCGTGTTTTGCCGTTTCCTAGCGCATCGCAGGCGGGGTGTCACGCGTCAAGACGGGCGGCGCGTGGCCGCAGGTCAGCTCTCTTCCAGCCCTTGCGCCAGTTCAAATCCAATCCGGCGCGGGGCCGCGTCTGTCTGCGCTTTCGGGTTGGCGCGCAGGACGACGTTCAACTGGCTCACGTGCTGAACAAGCTGCACGCGCGCGCCGCTCTGGTCGCTGCCGTAAAACGTCACGATGTCGGGATCGAAGTATCCCAGACCTTCAATCCGTAGCACGCCCGCGCCCGTATCCGTCAGACCCATTGCAATTTCATGTTCGCTATCAAGCGTTTCTTCGAAATTCTTTATGTAAAGGATCAAACGCTCATAGGCCCATTCAGCCGCGCTTTTTTCCTCAACCGGCTTCTTTGCAATCGCGTCGGGAAGCGGTTCTTGTTCTGGCGTCGGGCAAGGATCGCTCCCGGTGTGAACCGCGCGACCAGCCCGGCGTAGGGCACTTGCCTCGACGACCTCGGCCGTTGTGTTGATCTCGTCGCTCATTCCCAATCAGCCCTTTGTCTGCCAAAGCCACGCGCCATCCTCGCGCCGCGTCCGTGTCACTTTGCCCTGATGAAAGAGGTGCAGGCAATGGGCCATCGCTTCGACCAGGGCGAGCCCGTATTCACCGCCCGAAATTTCGCGCTTGAAAAGCGGCAGAAAACACTCCGCCGCGCTCTTTGGCATTTGCAGATGATGCTCCAGCCGCGCCAGCGCCGAAACATGGTTTTCGACCAGCTGATCCAAGCGGCTTGGCAGGCCGGTGAACGGGCGTTTGTGACCGGGAAGAACCAGTTGACGCACATCCGCGAACGTCTTGAAACGCTCGCACGAGGCCAGCCAGTCCGCCACCGGATCAGCTTCGGGTTCGGTGGCGTAAACTCCCAGATTGGGCGAAATGGACGGGATCAACTGATCCCCGCCAAGCACCAACGTGCCGTCTTCGGACCAAAGCGTGGCCTGTTCGGGCGCGTGACCATTGCCGGTCAACACCATCCAGCCCCGCTCACCAATGGTCAGCCGGTCCCCGTCCTGCAAGCGCGTGAACCCCAAAGGCAGTGGTGCCACGCAATCGGCATAGTTGAAGGGCCGCTCATTGGCGCGGGTTTTCAGAATGTCCGCATCCATACCCGCGCTTTGCCAATAGGCCAGCGTCTCGGGTGGCGGGCGCTCCTGATCGTCAAGCTGAAGCATCCGCGCGAATAACCACGCCGTGCGCGTCGTGAGCAATTCCGCGCCATGTTCGGTCTGAAACCACCCTGCCAACCCGATATGATCCGGGTGGTGATGGGTCACGAGAACTTTCTTGACGGGTTTGCCCGCAAGCGGTCCGCTCAGAATATCCGCCCAGTTGCGCTTTGATTTGTTCGACGCAAAACCGGTGTCGACGATAGTCCAGCCATCCCCATCTTCCAGCGCATAGACATTCACATGATCCAGCGTCATCGGCAGCGGCAACCGCATCCAAAGCACGCCTGACGCAACCTCAATCGCGGCCCCCGGTGCGGGGATGCCCTCGATCGGATATCGGATCGCGCGTGCGGTGTCAGGCATCAAGCAACAAGGTCATCAACCGACAGATCATAAAGCCCGTCCGCCCCTTCGCGCACCTGTTGCAGCAAGCTCGCGTGCTCGGGCATCAAGCGCCGGATGTAAAAGCGCGCCAAGGCCGTGCGTGGCCCTTGTCCGCTGACCGCCATGGCTGCTTTTAAATGATAATGCCCACCAAGCACGCGCGCAAAAGCCCTAAGGTAAGGCACGCCCGTGGCAAAGCGCGCCTGATGCTCCTGATCGACCAGCCATTCCGTCGTCTCGCGCAAAGTTTCCGCCGCGCTCCAAACTGCCTCGCCAAGCCTCGGCAACGTGCCCCGGGCGGCTTCTGCATCCGCTTCGATCTCGTCCAGCAACCGATAGGCCGCGTCGCCGCCATCACTCATTTTGCGCCCCACAAGGTCCATGGCCTGAATGCCGTTGGTGCCTTCATAGATCGGCGCGATGCGCACGTCGCGCAAAAACTGCGCCGCGCCGGTTTCTTCGATAAAGCCCATACCGCCAAAGACTTGCAGCCCGTCAGAGGCCACAGCCATCCCGACATCCGACCCGAACGCCTTGGCAATCGGTGTCAGAAACGCGCCCCGCGCGCGCCAGTCCTCTGCATCCGTTGCGGTTTCCATGTCAAACGACACCGCACAATCAAACGCAATGGCCCGCGCGGCGAAAATATCGGCCTTCATCGCGGTCAGCGTACGGCGTACGTCGGCGTGCTCGATGATGGCACCAGTCCCCGCCGCCTTGCCCTGCTTGCGCTCGGCCGCATAGGCGTGGGCATGTTGATATGCGGCCTCTGCCACCCCCACACCCTGAATGCCAACGTTCAGCCGCGCCATGTTCATCATCGTGAACATTGCCGCCATACCGTCGTTCTCTTCGCCAACAAGCCAACCCGTTGCGCCGTCATACTCCATCACCGCCGTGGGCGAGCCATGGATGCCAAGCTTGTGTTCCAGACTGACCACCCGCAACGTATTGGCCACCCCGGGCGTGCCGTCCTCGTTCGGCACATATTTGGGCACCAGAAACAGGCTGATCCCCTTGGTCCCCGGCGGCGCATCGGGCAGACGCGCCAACACAAGATGGCACACATTTTCAACCAGATCACTGTCGCCCCATGTGATGAATATCTTCTGCCCCGAAACCGCATAAGTCCCGTCGCCATTGGCAATTGCCCGCGACGTGATCGCCCCGACATCCGATCCTGCCTGCGGCTCGGTAAGGTTCATCGTCCCGGACCATTCGCCCGAGATGAGTTTCGGCAGATAAAGCGCCTTCAGCGCATCGCTTGCGTGATGCTGAAGCGCCTCGATCTGCCCCTGACTGAGCAGCGGTTTGAGCTGAAACGCCATACACGCGCCCGCCAACATCTCACTGATGGCTATTGTCAGGGTCTGCGGCAGGCCCATACCGCCGAACTCAGGTGAGGCTGAAACGCCGACCCAACCGCCGCTGGCATAGGCCTTATAGGCCTCAACAAATCCCGGCGACGACCGCACCATACCGTTTTCAAGCCGCGCAGGGGTCAAATCGCTCGTCCGGTTCAAAGGCGCGATCACGTCTTCGCACAAACGCCCCGCCTCGCTCAGAACCGCCATGACGGTTTCCGGCCCCGCATCCGCAAAAACGGGCGTTTCAACGACGGCGTCATAGGCCACGATCTTATCCAGAACGAAGCCGATTTCGGACATTGACGATTTATAGGTCATCCCGAACCCCTTGCGACCGCTTGGCAATTTCCCCTCGCCCGGTTAAATCGGGCGCATCTGAAGCCGACCTTGCGCCTCTCTTTGAGGCTCAGCAACAAAGACGCGGCGTCACGGAGCGCGAATTGACAGCCAAAACAACCACCCTTCACCTTGGCGATACGCCAGCGGACATTGCGCAGGCCGCAGACATTCTTGCGCGCGGGGGCCTCGTCGCGTTTCCCACCGAAACCGTCTACGGGCTTGGCGCAGATGCAACCGACGACCGCGCCGTCGCGCGAATATTCGAGGCAAAGGAAAGGCCATCTTTCAACCCGCTCATCGCGCATGTCGCGAATGTGAATGCGGCGCGTGAACTGGTTGAGTTTTCTGCCGAAGCAACCCGGCTGGCGACCGCGTTCTGGCCCGGCGCCCTGACGCTGGTCCTGCCCCTGAAGGCGGGTGCAACGATCTCCAAACTGGTCACCGCCGGCGGCGCGCATCTGGCCGTTCGGGTGCCCGACGGACGTATCGCGCAGGCCTTGCTCGCGCATGCAAACCGTCCGATCGCCGCCCCTTCGGCCAACCCGTCCGGACGCCTCTCACCCACCAAACCTGCCCATGTCAGCGCAGGTCTTGAAGGTCGCATAGATGCGATACTGGATGGCGGCTCTTGCCCTGTTGGCGTGGAATCCACCATCATCGGCTTTGATCCCGTGCCAAGATTGCTGCGCGCCGGAGGCATTCCCGTCGAAGCGGTCGAAGCGGTGCTGGGCAGTGCAATTCTGAGGGAAGCCGAAACGGGCAATCTGACCGCACCGGGCCAACTGGCATCGCATTACGCCCCCAAAGCCCGTGTTCGCAGAAACGCGACCGAGGCAAAAGACGGCGAAATCCTGATCGGTTTCAAGGATGTGCGCGGGCGTCTGATGCTGTCAGAAACCGGCGATCTTGTCGAAGCCGCCGCCCGGCTTTTTGACATCCTCCACACCGCGGACGCAACCGGCGCCCCCATCGCAGTCGCCCCGATCCCCGAAACCGGCCTCGGCCAGGCGATCAACGACAGATTGCGCCGCGCCGCCGCGCCACGCCCCTGATTTGTTGCAAAAGGCAAAAGGGGGCCTGCCCCCTCGCCGCGATGCGGCTCACCCCCGGAGTATTTTTCGAAAAATGAATGACAATTTGATTAAAATTGTCGGCCTTTAGCCTGTGCTCGGACGCTAGGACGCTCGGAAAGTCACAGCAAAAATCGTCCATCTTAGGACTTCATTTTTCAAAAAATACTCTCGGGGTGCACGAGGGGTGAAACCCCTCGCCTATCGCGACGCGCGCAAGCGCGGCGCAAACAAGATCAGAGGTTTTCCTGCTGCATCATACCAAGTACGTGATAGCCGCCATCCACACGGATGATTTCGCCCGTGGTATGCGCCCCATAATCCGAGGCGAGAAAAACTGCCGCACCGCCGACGGATTCCAGCGTTGCGTTGGTGCGCAGGGGCGCGTTCATCTCCGTCGTTTTGAACGTCTTGCGCGCGCCGCCAATGGCCGCACCTGCCAGCGTTTTCATTGGGCCCGGGCTGATCGCATTGACGCGAATACCATCGGGACCAAGGTCATTGGCAAGATAGCGGACCGAGGATTCCAGCGCGGCTTTGGCCACACCCATCACATTGTAATTCGGCTGCACCCGGTTTGATCCCATATAGGTCAACGTGATCAGGCTCCCGCCGTCGCGCATCATCGGAGCCGCACGCGCGGCGACATCGATGAACGAATAACACGAAATATCCAGCGAGTTTCTGAAATTGCCACGGCTGGTGTCGACAAACCGTCCCGTCAGCTCGGCCTTGTCTGAAAACGCAATCGCGTGGACCACGAAATCAAGCTTGCCCCATTTCTCTTTCAAAACCTCGAACGCGGCATCCATCGACGCTTCGTCGGTGACGTCCACATCGATCAGAATGTCCGAACCGACGCTTTGAGCCAATGGCTCGACCCGCTTGCCAAAGCCCTCGCCCTGATAGGTGAACGCCAGCTCCGCCCCCTCATCGGCGAGCGCTTTTGCAATGCCCCAGGCGATGGAGCGCTCGTTTGCGACCCCCATCACCAGCCCGCGTTTTCCGTCCATCAGATGTGCCATGGCCTACCCGTGGAACTTGGAAACGGCGAGGGTCGCGTTGGTGCCGCCAAAGCCAAAGCTGTTGGACAGAACCGTATCAAGCTCGGCTTCGGTGGTTTCGGTCACGATCTCTTCGGGGCGCAGGTTCGGATCCAATTCGCGCACGTTGATCGACGGCGCCATGAACCCGCCCTGCATCATCAGGATCGAATAGATCGTCTCGTGCACGCCAGCTGCGCCCAGCGAATGCCCGGTCATCGACTTGGTGGACGAGATCGGCGCGTGATCATCGCCAAAGACCCGGCGCACGGCTTCGACCTCCGTCACATCACCGACAGGCGTCGATGTCCCGTGTGCATTGATGTAATCCACCTTTCGATCCCCGATGGTCGAGGCCGCAAGCCGCATCGAGCGCTCGCCTCCCTCGCCCGAGGGCGCCACCATGTCATACCCGTCCGACGTCGCCCCATAGCCGGTGACTTCGCCGTAAATCTTCGCACCCCGCGCCTTGGCATGCTCAAGTTCTTCCAGCACAACCATACCGCCGCCGCCGCCAATCACGAACCCGTCGCGTGTGGCATCAAACGCGCGTGCCGCTTCGGTCGGCGTGTCGTTGTACTTCGAACTCATTGCGCCCATCGCATCAAAGAGACACGACAGCGTCCAGTCAACTTCCTCGCCACCGCCCGCAAACACGATGTCCTGCTTGCCAAGCTGAATTTGTTCTACCCCGTTGCCGATACAGTGCAGCGTTGTCGAACAGGCCGAGGTGATCGAATAGTTGATCCCCTTAATCTTGAACGGCGTCGCCAGACAGGCCGACACGGTCGACGACATGCACCGCGTCACCATGAACGGCCCCATCCGCTTGGGCGCGCCTTTTTCGATCACCGTGTTGTGGGCGACGAACAGGTTCGACGTCGATGGTCCGCCTGATCCCGCAACAAGGCCTGTGCGCTCATTTGAAACATCCGCCTCCTCAAGACCGGCATCCGCAATCGCCTGCTCCATCGAAAGATAGGCATAGGCCGCCGTCGCCCCCATGAAGCGCAATTGCCGCTTGTCGATCACATCCGCCAGCACAATGTCCGGCACGCCCGCAATCTGCGAGCGAAACCCGTGATCCGCATAATCCTGCTGAAACGCGATGCCCGATTTGCCGGCGCGCAGGCTGGCCTCAACCTCGGCTGCGTTGTTTCCGATGGGACAGACAATGCCCAATCCAGTGATGACGACACGACGCATGTGAACTCCTGCTCTTCTTGGTTCCTGCCTATCTAGGACAGGGCAGCCGCGCGGGGCAAGCAGTTAGGACAATCGGAAAGCCGCGTGCGCCACGTGCACGGGTCAGGCAAGACCTCGTTTCCGCGCATATTGGCGCCACAAGGGAAGCCGACTTATAAAGCGCGGTTCATTCCCGCCCGCAAAGAACGACGCAGTTCACGCCGTCGGAATTGAAATCAACGACTGCTTTCCGGCGTCTACCGCTGCTTTTCGAAAACAAGCCGCATCGCCAGGCCTGTAAATACGAGCCCAAGAAAATAGCCCGCATATCTCTTGAATTTCCAGCGACCCGTGGAAAGCGATTTTACACTTCCCGCCATCCAGATCACGACGCCATGAACAACGAAATCAATTGCAACAAAAAGCGTTGCAAGCACCATCACCTGCAGGCCGATGAGCCCTTTTTGCGGATCAAGGAACTGTGGAAACAGGGCGAGGAAAAAGAGCGCGACTTTTGGATTGAGAAGGTTGGTGATCAAACCTTGTCGAAAAATAACGCGCAACGGAATGTCTGCGTTT
>CALLWO010000161.1 GCA_938016355.1 uncultured Boseongicola sp.
TATGGCGACCGTAGGCTCGGACATACAGGCATTCGACTTGAACGGCCGCGTGGTTCGGCGCCATGACGGTCGACTTACCTTGGAAGACGGAACGCTGGCGGGCGCGGATCTGACCTTGCCTGTGGCGGTTTCGGTTTTGACCGAAAAAGTCGACGTTCGTTTGGAGCAGGCCTTGGCGATGGCGACGACCATCCCCGCAGCGCTGATCCCCGATCCGATGGGACATGGTAAATTTGAAGTGGGCCAGCGGTGGACCGGAATTTACCTTGATGCGAACGGAAAATACGTGGATTTAGATGCGCACGCCTAGAGATGTTTTTCCGGGCGGGTTCGATCGGAAAGCGCTTTAGGATCACGTTGATGAAATTGCGAAAACTCACATATTTTCAGAGGCTTGAGAGATGACCGTCTATGCATTGAATGGGCTTGGTCGTATCGGAAAACTTGCGCTGCGTCCTTTGTTGGAAAAAGGGGCCAGTATTGCATTCATTAATGATGCGGTCGGCGATCCGGCCATGCACGCGCATCTTTTGGAATTCGATTCAGTTCATGGTCGATGGCCTGCTGAGTTTGCTCATGAAGATGGCGCGATCACCATTGACGGCGTGCGCATTCCGATGACGCAAACCCGCCATTTGGAGGACCTGCCTCTGCAAGGTGTGGACGTGGTCATTGATTGCACCGGGGCTTTTAAGACCGAGGCGGCGCTTGCGCCGTATTTCGAGGCGGGCGTTCAAAAGGTGGTTGTTTCCGCGCCGGTCAAAGATGGCCCAACCGCCAATGTGGTGTTTGGGGTCAATGACGCGGTCTATGACGCGGACGTGCATCGGATCATAACGGCGGCGAGCTGCACAACGAATTGCCTCGCGCCGGTCGTTAAGGTTTTGCATGAAAATATTGGGATCAAACATGGGTCGATCACGACCATTCACGACGTGACCAATACGCAAACAATCGTGGACCGGCCGGCAAAAGACCTTCGCCGGGCGCGATCTGCGCTGACCAATCTCATTCCAACCACCACCGGATCGGCCACAGCGATTACGCTGATTTATCCTGAGTTGAAGGGGCGGCTGAACGGGCATGCCGTGCGCGTTCCGCTTTTGAATGCGTCGATCACGGATTGCGTGTTTGAAATGGACCGCGCGACCAGTGTCGAGGAGGTGAACGGGCTTTTCCAAGCGGCATCCGAGGGCGAGTTGGCCGGAATTCTGGGGTATGAGACGCGGCCTTTGGTGTCTTCGGATTACACGAACGATACGCGTAGCGGGATTGTGGATGCGCCTTCGACGATGGTGGTGAACGGAACGCAGGTGAAGGTGTACGTCTGGTACGACAACGAGTTTGGCTATGCGCATCGCCTTGTCGACGTCGCATTTATGGTCGGCAAAAGCCTGTGACTCGGCCTGAGGGGTTCGCGGCTTACGTGGTTGTTACGGCGGCCTATTGGGCGTTCATGCTGACCGATGGCGCGTTGCGGATGCTGGTGCTTTTGCATTTTCACACGCTTGGGTTCGCGCCGGTGCAATTGGCCTATCTCTTTGTTCTTTATGAGATTGCCGGGGTTGTCACGAACCTGTCGGCCGGTTGGATTGCGGCGCGGTTTGGTTTGACCTCGACTTTGTATGCAGGATTGGGATTACAGGTCGTGGCGTTGCTTGCCTTGTTGCAGCTTGATCCGGCGTGGAGCCTGACGGCATCGGTGGTGTTTGTGATGCTCGTGCAGGGGCTTTCGGGCGTCGCCAAGGATCTGGCGAAAATGAGTTCCAAGAGCGCGGTGAAGATATTGGCTCCGGAAAATGCCGACGGGCTATTCCGGTGGGTCGCTGTCTTGACGGGGTCGAAGAACGCCGTGAAGGGGGCGGGGTTTTTGCTTGGGGCCGGTCTTCTTGCGTTGTTCGGCTTTGCGCCGTCGGTTTTGGCGATGGCGGGTGTGCTGAGCGTTGTGTTGATCGCTTTGGTGTTGAAAATGCCGTCTGGACTTCCGGTCGGGCGCAAAGGTGCAAAATTCTCGGACGTATTTTCCAAGAACCGCAATATCAACTGGCTAAGCTTTGCGCGGCTCTTTTTGTTTGGCGCGCGCGATGTTTGGTTCGTTGTTGGTATTCCGATCTATTTTTACGCGGTTTTGTCAGATGGGTCCGAGGCGGAGAACCGCATCGCGTTTTTCACCATCGGGACGTTCATGGCGATTTGGACGATCCTTTATGGAGCGGTGCAAGGCGCGGCCCCACGGCTTTTGAAGGCGCGGGAGCGCAGTTCAGAAGACTTAATCGGACAGGCGCGTGTCTGGGCAGGATGGCTCATAATACCGCCATTGCTTCTGAGCGGTGCGGTCTATTTTTCAGGCGGGCATAGCGCTTTTCTGACCGCAGCGGTCGTGGTTGGGTTGCTGATCTTTGGTGCGATATTTGCAGTGAATTCGTCACTGCATTCTTTTCTGATCCTGTCGTTCACGGATGCAAAGCGTGTGACGATGGATGTGGGGTTTTACTATATGGCGAACGCGGCGGGGCGTTTGGTTGGGACCGTTTTGTCGGGCCTGACGTATCAGGTCGGAGGGCTGACGCTTTGTTTGTTAACGGCGGCGGCAATGGTGTTGGTGAGTTTTTACGGCGTTTCGAAATTAGGTTCTGAAAGGCAGGGTGCTTGAGGCGCGTTGCGTGGTGTCGTCAAAGTGGCCAGAAGATAAGGATTGCTGGCATGGCGACAGCAATGACGAGAACCTCTAGCGGGAGGCCCATTCGCCAGTAATCGCCAAACCGATAGCCGCCGGGCCCGAGGATGATCGTGTTGTTCTTGTGTCCGATTGGCGTGAGAAACGCGCAGGACGCGGCCACGGCGACGGCCATTAGCCAAGCGTCCGGGTTGGTTGCGGTTGCGCTGGCCATTCCAATCGCGATGGGTGCGGCGATCAAGGTGGTCGCGACGTTATTGAGAAAATCCGAGAGCGTCATTGTGACGACCATCAGGACCAGTAACGACACCCACGCGGGGAAACCATCGGTGACCGCCAGGATTTGGGACGCGATAAGTTCGGCGCCGCCAGAGTTTTCGAACGCTTCGGCCAGCGGGATCAGGCTGGCCAAGAGCACGATGACTTTCCATTCCACGGACTCGTAAACCTCTCGCCCAGACACAAGGCCGACGGCGACAAAGCCGATCACAGCGGCGGCGAGGGCGACGGGCAGGGATGTGAGGCCAATGACGGCGGCCCCGATCGCCGCGAGGAACATGCCAATGGACAGGCCAGCTTTTGAACGCTGTACGACTTGGGTTTCGCGGCCTTCAATGGGAAGCACGCCGAGCCAGGACGCGGCGGCCGCGTTCCGTTCCGGAGTGCCAAGAAGCAGCAGGACATCCCCGGGCTTGATCGTCAGAAGCCGGACGCGATCGCGAAAGCGCTGGCCATTTCGAGAAACGCCAAGAAGCGTCACAGAATGGCGATAAAGAAGCTTCAGGCCGCGCGCCGTGCGTCCGGCAATCCGAGCGCCGTCCGGAACAATGGCTTCGGTCAGCGTTAGCCCACCGGAGCTGACTCCACCACTGTGTTTCTCGGAACCGGCAAATTCCAGCTCGGTTTTCCCCATGAAAACCTCGATGGATTTCGGCTCGCCTTCGACGACGATGAAGTCACTGGCGCGGATGTCTTGACGGGCAGCAAAGCCGGGCAGTCGCTTACCGCGACGGACGAGCCCCAGAATATGGACATCGAGTTCGTCGGCGAGAGGGTAGAGATCACCGACCGAGATTTCTTTTTCGATGGTTTTTTCACCGACGCGAAGTTCAGCGATGTATCGGCCCTCGGCGAATGTGGGTTCGTGATCCAGAGCGCCTTGGCGGGATGGCAGAAATCGCCAGCCAAGGAG
>CALLWO010000162.1 GCA_938016355.1 uncultured Boseongicola sp.
GCGGTCCAAAGCTCGTGATCATGGTTGCCGGGGACGAAAACGATGCTGTCGTAAACGTCGCTGCCGTCTTTGTCTTTTGCTATTTCACCCAGAAACCCTGCAAGCGTTGCGCTGGCCTTTGAAGGCGAAGCAAAGGAGAGGTCCACGACGTCGCCAAGAAGCACGAGGTCGGGCGATTTGGGAGGCGCGAGCGCCTTGATTGTCGCTTTCAGCGCGGCGCCAACCGAGCGCGACAATGCGTTCGCTTTTCCTGGATTGCCGGTTTCCGGAGTAAGTAGGCTGTTTTCGGCCCCGCAATGCAGGTCCGAAATACAAATATGACGCACGCTCATTTCACCATCCCTGTTTGACGCTAAGTCAAGCACATATCTGTCTGTGCAGGAACGGTTTTTTTCTTTTGGGTTTAATTTTTTGATCTTCCGGTCCAATGTGTCGGGCGGGGCGTGTGTAAACATGTGTTGGGATGGGATGATTGAATGAGCGTCGGGATGACGAGTGGCGAGCGAATTGACGGGGAGTACCGGCACGTTGTGGCATTGATGGCCGACATTGTTGGCTCGTCTGAAATTGCTGAGGAACTGGGGGCCGAGAAGTCATTCCTGCTAAACCGTCGGATGATGGCAGCGCTTACGGCCGCAGCCGAACGGCACGGCGGGCACATCATCAATTATGTCGGCGACGGGATCGTCGCGATTTTCGGCGCACCGGTTGCAAGCGAAACGGCGTCTTTGGATGCGTGCCGCGCGGCTCTGACGATGCTTGAAGGTTTGCTGCGCGAGCGGGATGTTCTGGAGCGGGATTTTGGGCGTGCTCCAGATATTCGGATTGGTGTGGCGTCTGGCGAAGTGCTTGTTCTTTCCCCGGAGGGGTCAGGTCAAACCGATGCGTCGGGGAGCGCGTTGAACCTCGCGGCGCGCCTTCAAGAAGTTGCGCAGCCCGCGACAATTGTGATTGGCGATGATGTGCGCGCGGATCTTGGCGGGATTGCCCGTATCAGTGAGATCGGTCGCGTTGCCTTGAAAGGATACGATGGCCCGCGCGCGCTATATCGTTTGGACGGTCTTGAGGACGCGCAATCGAGCTATGCAATTCGAAGAAAACGCGCGTCGTCAAAATTGGTGGAGCGCGACGCGGAGCTTGCTGAGATTGTGAGTTGGGCGAAGCGAAGTGATGAGAGCTCGCCCTCTATCTGTGCCATCGAGGGACCGCCGGGCATTGGTAAATCGCGGCTTGTGGATGCGGTGCGCAGCGCGCTGAAATCGGACATGAAGGTCAGGTTTGGCAATTGTGCGATGGATCGGTCCAGCGAGGCCTTGATGCCAGTGATTGAGGTTCTTCGAAGCGAGGCCGGATGGCGCATTGGTGAGCCATTTTCGGACCTTGAGGAAACCGCGCGCGGTTTCTTTGCAGATGGCCGCGAGGCGTCCAAGGCATTTGTCGAAGCGCTGGCGGGGCGGATCAGCGGCGGAGGCATGGCGGATGATCACCAAGCCGCGTTTGCCTTGCGCCGCGACGTTGTTTCCTCGCTGACATCTCTTGCGGCGGGCAAAGATCGTTTGGTTGTCATCGAAGACGTGCATTGGCTGGATCCGTTGAGCAGCGATGTGTTGCTTGACGTCGCTCAATCGGCGGTGCCCGGTTTGAGAATTCTTGTGACGACAAGGCCGGGGCAGGCGCCAGACTGGATGTCGGATCAGCAGCTGGTTCGCAAAGTTGTGCCCAAAGCGCTAAGTCGCAACGCAGTTTCAACGATTGCGGCAGATCTCCTTGGTGAGACCGATCTCGACTCCGACCTGATAGATTTGGTTTCGACACGCTCCGAAGGAAATCCGTTCTTTGCCGAAGAGATATTGCGACATGTACGGCAAGTGGGCGGTGTCCGTGCGGAATCCATCGGCAGCATCCAGAACATAGTGTTCAGCCGATTTGACAGATTGCATAACGAAGACAAGGCCTTGCTCAGGCTGGCTGCGACCTTGGGGCGGCGGTTTGATGTGGAAACCATTCTGGATGCATCAGGCGCCGGGAATGTCACATTGGACGGGTTCGTAGCCCGCTGTGGCGGATTGATCGAGCGCGCGCCGGGCGTGTCTGGCGGGCGACTTTGGTTCGCGCATGTTCTTATACGCGACGTGATCTATGGGTCGGTTCCTGAGACGGAAAAACCGGCTTTGCATCTTGCGGTCGGGCACGCGCTCGTTTCGGCCGAAGACAAGGGCGATTTGGCGTCGGGAGCAATTGCCGATCATTTGGAACTTGGTGGTCGTGGTGCGGAAGCATTGATTTATCATCGTCGCGCGGCGCGGGTTCAACTTCGTCAGTACGCTTTGAAATCCTGCGATGCGCGGATGGCCCGAGCATTTGCGATTATTGATGCAAATCCCGAAGATTGTCCCGAAGAGTTGCTTTCAGAGTTGCTGGAAATCTGGTCGCGGTGTTTGGATTTGATCGGAGATTTCCTTCGTTTGAAGGACATCGTTCCGCGCTATATCGAGCGATTGCCAAAGGGCACGGCGCGGAATTATTGCTTGTCGCTTTTGTCTAAATCTCTGGGTCATCAAGCTTTTTTTGATGAAGCGTTAGAAATCGGAGGTCGCGCGATCGCAGAGGCCAAAGAGACCAAAGATGATCTGGGTCTTGCCTTCGCACGCGTCGTTCGAATGCGAAATCTTATGGATGCCGGACGTGAAGACCCCGGAGAGATGGAGATGCTTTTTGAGGCAACCCATGAGGCGGCACAATCCGAGGAGGATTTCTATCTGACCACGGTCAGACATTACACAATGCTTGCCTGGTGGCGACGGATGGGGCGGTTCGGGCGCGCGCGCGAGATGAGCAATGAGCTTTTTGATCGCAGCGTCGAGCGCGGCGACGCGCGGGGTATGGCGCATGGATCGTGGTCGAAAGCTTTGATCAGTCGTTTTGAGCAAGATGCTGAAGCCACGCAAATCGCCTCGCAGATCAGTATGGATCATGCGATCCCCGGCACTTCGGATCACATGGTCGCTGAGGCCTTGCATCACACTGCGCAGTTAGAAGGCGGACTGGCTCACGATCCGGATGTCTTTCTGCCGTTGACTGAGATTTGCACGCAGACCGGAAACTTGCCGCTTCGAAACGCATTGGTGATTCAACGCGCAGTGTCATTTTTGCGGGTTGGCCGTATCAAAGAAGGCTGGCGCGAATTTCAGAAGGCCAAGGCCTTTATTGCCGATACCGCTTTGCGTGAGCAGATCAATTTCCTGCGGTTGGTGGAGTGCGAAGTGCTTTTGGCGATGGCAGGTGTTTTGCCGCGCAAAGAGGCGGGGCCAAAGCCGAGCTTATCAGATGTTTTGTTTGTCATCGGCCAGAGATTTGGTGCCAGAAACCGCGCAGCCGATTTATTGCGGGACATTCACGCGGAATGCGCGGCTTCGGGCACCGCTGGTTTCGTGGTGGCACGTGTCAAAATCGCCGAGGCTGTTTTGGCGGGGAAACGACGGCGGGACGTGGCGGTCAAGAAATTTGATGAAGCGGCGCGGATCATGAAAGACGAGGGATGTTTGCGCGAAGTCGACCGCATCAACTGGCTGCGCGAAACGGTGCTTTAGATCCGTTGCGCTAGGCGAACCACCAGCGCTCGTGAATTTTCAAACTGGAAACATCAGGCTTAGGCTCGTGGGCAAGGGCGTTGCTGTATGCTGCGATCTGGTTTGAGTAGGCCGGGATGAGCGTATTGCCTTGAAGATTTTGGGCGTGCGCAAATTGAAGATGCATGACGTTCGACAGGTCTGCGTTGCTGGGCGCATTTGCCAAAGTGATATCAATTCCGACGGCGCGGATGGATTTTTCTATCAACCGTCCGGCTTCCACAAGATTTGCGGTCGCATTGGCCGGTAAATGAAGCGCGATGGCGCCGTAATGGCCAGATGCACCTACGAGCGCTTTCGCACGCGCGGGATCGAATTGCGGGTGATCCAATGTTGCGGCGGAATCGGTGCCGACGGTCCCGTGGCCGAAAAACACCCGATCCACCAGTTCGTCGCGGTTGATGGCGTATTGAAGCGCTTGTCGGAACCCTGGGTTGTCAAACGGAGCGGTATGAAGCGGAAGGGAAATTGCGAGGTGTCGCGGTCCCATTGTTTCGAGAATTTCAAGCGAGGGTGTTTGCGAAACGAGCGCAACCGTTTGAGGCTGGACGTCGCTCACAAAGTCGACGTCGCCATTCATCAACGCGTAAAGTCGCTGCGCATCATCGGGGATGGATTGCAGGGACAGGCTTTCGAAATGCGCGCGCCCCGGTTTGAAATAGTTGGGGTTTCGAAGGAGCCGGATCGTTTGACCCGGCTCGAAATGCTCGATCATGTAAGGACCGGTTCCATTGCGTGTATCGCTCGGGTCAACGCGCCCGTCGCGGCTTGCCGTGATCATCAATCGAGGATCAGTGAGTTTGCGGGCGAAATCCGGGTCACCGCGCTTTAGATGGAACGCGATCTGACCGTTGCCGGGTGCTTGAATGGTGGCGATTTTCTCAACGGCAGCAGGCGGATCATACGCAGCGTGATTGGTTTTATACGCCACGAACGACGCAATCACATCGCTGACGTCCAGAGATTTGCCATTGTGAAATTCAATGCCGGGCGCGAGGTCGAAATGCCAAATGGACCCATCGTCATTCGAGTTGAAACCCAAAGCCAACTCCCCGATCACGTCTCCTGTGTTGGAAATCTCGGTCAGGGTGTTGCCGCGCGCATAGGCAACAGATTTGGCGAATTCGGTGATGGCAAGCCTTGGGTCCAGTGCGTCGCTTTGGATACTTTCTGCGAAGGCCATTCTGAGATGACCACCGCGATTGGGGGTCGCGGCTTCGGCGCGCTTTGCCAGCGACATGGC
>CALLWO010000163.1 GCA_938016355.1 uncultured Boseongicola sp.
TCGCGCAATATCTTCTCAACATCCACGTCGGCATAAGGGATCGCCTTTTCCGGGTCCAACGTTTCGGCCACCAGAAAGAGCGTCGAAAGAATGCCCAGTGCCGCCACAGGCAGCAGGACTTTCAGCCAGAAAACCAGACGGGAATATGCGTTGTCGGCCATTGCCATAGTCGCGATATAATGCCCCAAGGCGCCGCTTGAAACCGCCGCGTCGTCATACGCTCGACTTTCCGCCGATTGCGCGTGGTTTAATGCGAGAAAATGTCGATTTCGGGCCATCCGGCAAGATCAAGCCGCGCACGCGTCGGCAGAAAATCAAAAGCCGCCTGCGCCAAATCCATGCGCCCCTCGCGCTCCAGCCGTTCGTTCAGCTTGTCGCGCATCGCATGAAGATAAAGAACATCGGACGCGGCATAGGCCAGTTGGGCTTCGGTCAATTCCGCCGCGCCCCAGTCGCTCATCTGTTGAAGCTTCGAAATATCGACACCCAGCAGCTCGTCCAGCAGGTTCTTCAACCCATGCCGGTCGGTATAGGTCCGCACCAGTTTCGAGGCGATCTTCGTGCAATAGACCGGCGCGGTCAGCGCGCCAAACGCGTGGTACATCGCAGCAATGTCAAACCGACCGAAGTGGAATAGTTTCAGAACGTTAGGGTCCGTCAGCAGCCGCTCGATATTGGGCGCACTCGTCTGCCCCTTCGCGATCTGAATCAGATGCGCGTTGCCGTCCCCGCTTGAAATCTGGACAAGGCACAACCGGTCGCGATGCGGGTTCAGCCCCATCGTTTCACAGTCAATCGCAACCATGTCGCCAAGGTCCAGATCGTCAGGCAGGTCGCCCTGATACAGATGGTTCGTCATTGCTCAACGCCTCTCGTGCGCAGGAAAAGATAAAGCGGCAAGCCGCAACTTACGCCGATACACCACGTCGCCGGAATACCCAAAAGCGCGAGCCAGTTCTTGCGGACCCACGTTTCAGCGACGATCCAGATCGTGAGTGCAATCGCGGCAATCGTCAGATCCCATGTCAAACCTGTGGTCGAGGCGTTCACGTACCAGGCGTCGATCAATCCGCCGAGCCCGGTCCCGGTCTCGTTCATATAGGTTAAGAAATAATACATCGGATGTATCGCACCCCAAACCGCAAGGGAGAGGTACAGCATCCGCAACGGCGACATCAAAGCGCGCCTTTGACGCCAATACGCGCTTCGGTCGTTATTGTGATGCCACCGGGCACCGGCTCGGGTGCGCCATCCGCGCCGCAAGCGGCCAAAAGGCCCAGCGTCAGAATCAAGAAAACTCTCATCCGCTGACCGCCACCGTTGCGCCGCCAACATTGCCGGAAACGGTTGGCGAAACGCTCACACCGCTGCCGCTGATCGTTGCGCCGATACCAAGCGACGGGTTTTCGCAGGCCGACAAAACGCCAATGGCCAGTATTGCAATCCATCTCATGCCAATTGCTCCTTCCAGCGAGCGATTTGTGCGCGCACCTGATCGGGCGCGGTTCCGCCATAGGATGTGCGGCTTCTGACCGAGTTGTCTACACCAAGGACGTCAAATACCGCTTCTGTGATCGCACCATGGGCGGATTTCATCTGATCAAGGCTCAGATCCGGCAGATCGCAGCCCTGTTCTTCGGCCATCGCAACCAGCGCGCCGGTGACGTGATGCGCCTCGCGGAACGGCAACCCGGCTTCGCGCACCAGCCAATCGGCAAGATCCGTCGCCGTCGAAAAGCCAGACGCCGCCGCCACGCGCAGCGCTTCGGGATTGGCGGTCATGTCGCGCACCATGCCTTCCATCGCCGCCAGCGCCAGCATCAGGCTGTCGGCAGCATCGAACACCTGCTCTTTGTCTTCCTGCATGTCCTTGGAATAGGTCAGCGGCAGCCCCTTCATCACTGTGAAAAGCCCGACCGTCGCCCCCAATATCCGCCCGATCTTGGCGCGCACCAGCTCGGCGGCATCCGGGTTCTTCTTTTGCGGCATGATCGAAGACCCGGTCGAAAACCGGTCCGACATGGCGACAAAGCGAAACTGCGCGGACGACCAAATCACCAATTCCTCGGCGAAGCGGCTCAGGTGCATGGCGCAGATCGACGATGCGGCCAGAAACTCCAACGCGAAATCGCGATCCGCGACCGCATCCAGCGAATTGGCCGCTGGCGCATCAAACGCCAAAGCGGCCGCCGTTGCGTGCCGATCAATGGGAAACGACGTGCCAGCCAGGGCCGCCGCCCCAAGCGGGCACTCATTCATCCGCGCCCGCGCATCGGCAAAGCGGGATGCGTCGCGGCCCAGCATCTCGACGTAAGCCATCATGTGATGACCCCAGGTGACGGGTTGCGCCGTTTGCAGATGCGTGAACCCCGGCATGACCCAATCGGCCCCGGCCTCTGCCTGGCTCAACAGCGCTTTTTGCAGTGCCACGATGCCGGACACAGCTGCGTCGCATTGATCCCGCACCCACATCCGAAAATCGAGCGCCACCTGATCATTGCGGCTCCGCGCGGTGTGCAGGCGGCCCGCGGGTTCGCCAATCAACTCCCGCAACCGCGCTTCCACATTCATGTGAATGTCCTCCAGCGCGGTGCTGAATTCGAATGTTCCTGCTTCAATCTCTGACAAGACCGTGAGCAGGCCTTCCCGGATTGCTTCGACATCGTTAGCTTCTACGATGCCCGTGGCGCCCAACATGGCGGCATGGGCGCGCGAGCCTTCGATATCTTGCGCGGCCAATCGGCGGTCAAACCCGATCGAGGCGTTGATCGCCTCCATGATCGCGTCTGGTCCCGAGGCGAAACGGCCGCCCCACATCGAATTTGCGCTGTCAGTCATTGGAAGTCCTTTAGGAGCAAGCCATGCGTTTGATTATCGCCGTGCTTTATACGGCCCTCGCGTTCTCTGCAAACCCGTCGATTGCCGATGTGGCCAAAGCGGAAGCCTTGCGCGAAGGGACGATGAAGAAACTGATCTTCTCAGACGCAGCCGATGTTTCGACGGAAATCTTTACCGACCCTTCTGGCGCCGAGATGCAGCTTGCCGATTTTGCCGGAAAACATGTGCTGGTAAATTTCTGGGCGACCTGGTGCGCACCATGCCGCAAGGAAATGCCGCAGCTGGCCGAACTTCAGGCCGAATTTGGCGGCGATGATTTCGAAGTTGTGACCATTGCCACCGGGCGCAATCCGTTGCCTGCGATTGACCGGTTCTTCGACGAAATCGAAGTCGACAATCTCCCGAAATACCTCGATCCGCGCTCAGGTCTGGCGCGCGACATGGGTGTGCTCGGGTTGCCGATTACGGTCATTTTGAACCCCGACGGGCAGGAAATTGCCCGCATGCGCGGCGACGCGGTCTGGAATTCAGACAGCGCCAAAGCCATCATCGGCACCCTGATTGGCGCCGACCAAAGCTGAAAGAGAAACGGAAGCGTTTCAGGCGGCATTCGTTGCCGCGTTCTCAGGATCGCTGGCTGACAGAAATCCTGAAGTCGTCCGCGACGTATTGCGTCGCATCCGCTTGCTCAATTCTTCCAGAGCTTTTGCATTTTCATAAGAGGGGCAGGGCGAAACATCGGCCAAGAAGCACTCATGTTTTCCCTTACAATTTGGGAATTCACACATCTAAAAACTCAACTCGTCACAACTCAAAAAATGCCAACTCAACTCGAGTCAACAAGGCCATCATAAGACAAGAATGTGGCGGATCTATGTCTAAGTTAACCCTTGGTTAACGTGACTTTGGGGTCAATAAAGCGCGTGTCGGATCATTGTCCCCGATATGACCGCCAACACTGCCTTGCGCCTTGACAACGCATCCGCTTTAACCCTTGCGAACCCGCATCAGTACCGGACCGATATGTCCCAGACACCCGGCCGCATCGTCGCGGTCCTAGGCCCCACCAACACCGGCAAGACGCATTACGCGATAGAACGCATGCTTGCGCATCGCACGGGCGTCATCGCTTTGCCGCTGCGTTTACTCGCCCGCGAGGTCTATGACCGGATCGTCGCCATTCGCGGCCCGTCCGTTGTCGCGCTGGTGACAGGTGAAGAACGCATCGTGCCCGAACGCACGCAATATTGGGTCTGCACCACCGAAGCGATGCCCGAAAACATCGGCGCGGATTTCGTTGCCATCGACGAAATCCAGCTTTGCGCTGACCCCGAGCGTGGCCATGTCTTTACCAACCGTCTGCTCCATGCCCGCGGGTTGAACGAAACGCTCTTTATGGGCGCTGACACGATGCGCTCGGCCATCGCCGCTCAGGTGCCAAAAGCGCAGTTCATGTACCGCGAACGCTTCTCCGACCTGACCTATACCGGCCCGAAAAAGATCAGCCGTATGCCCGCACGCGCCGCAATCGTCGGGTTCTCGGTGGAAAACGTCTACGCCATCGCCGAACTTTTGCGCCGCCAGAAAGGCGGGGCCGCCGTTGTCATGGGCGCGCTCAGCCCCCGGACCCGCAACGCTCAGGTCGATATGTACCAGAACGGCGATGTAGATTACCTCGTGGCGACCGACGCCATCGGCATGGGCCTGAACCTCGATATCACCCATGTCGCCTTTTCGGGCCTGCGCAAGTTCGACGGACGCCGAATGCGCGATCTGCAACCCAACGAACTGGCGCAAATCGCCGGTCGCGCCGGGCGGTATATGACCCCCGGCACCTTTGGCGTCACCGGCGAAGCGCCCGCGCTCCACGAACAAACGGTCGATGCGATCACCTCGCACCGCTTCACCCCGATCAAAAAGCTGCAATGGCGCAACTCTGATCTCAACTTCGGCACGATGGACCGCCTGATCCAAAGCCTCAGCGCGGCAAGCGAAGATATGTGGCACGTCCGCGCCCGCGACGCCGACGACGTTCTCGCCTTGAAAACCCTCAGCGAAGTCACCGAGGTGACCGCGCGCGCCTCTGATCCGCAATCGGTCAGGCTTCTGTGGGACGTGTGCCGCATACCTGATTTTCGCGGCATCAGCCATTCTGAACACGCGCGCCTTGTCGAACGCATCTTCTGCGATCTCCATCAGCACGGCGAAGTGCCCGAAGACTGGCTCGCGCGCCAGATCAAGCGGATCGACCGAACCGATGGCGATATCGACGCTCTGTCCAAAAGATTGGCGTTTATCCGCACCTGGACCTATGTCGCGCAGCGTAAAGGCTGGACGCGCGACGAAAAACATTGGCGGAACGCATCCCGCGCTGTAGAAGACCGCCTGTCAGATGCATTGCACAATGCCCTGACGCAAAGATTTGTCGACCGGCGGACCAGTGTCCTGCTTCGGCGGTTGAAACAAAAGGAGAGCCTTGTGGCTGTTGTGAACGATAAAGGTGAAGTCACGGTCGAAGACCAGTTCGTCGGCCGTCTTGAGGGGTTCCGGTTCCATCAGGATGCCAGCGCCACTGGCGACGAGGCGAAAACGCTCAAAGCGGCGGCGGTGCAGGCGCTCCAGCCAGAATTCAATCTGCGCGCAGACCGGTTCTATAACGCACCCGACACCGAAATGGATTTCACCGAACAAGGCGGTCTGATGTGGGGCGAAAACGCCGTCGGCAAGCTTGTGGCCGGTGACGATCCGATGAAGCCCCGCGTACAGGCCTTTGTTGACGACGAAGCCGGAAGCGACGTGGCCGAAAAGGTCCAGCGCCGCCTGCAACACTTTATCGACCGCAAGGTCTCTGCATTGTTTGAACCGCTTCTGAACATTCAGCGCGACGAAACCTTAACCGGAGCGGCGCGCGGCTTTGGCTTTCGTCTGATCGAGAATTTCGGCGTGATCGACCGCCGCAGCGTGGCCGACGACGTCAAAGCGCTGGAACAGGACGCGCGCGGCCTCTTGCGCAAGCACGGCGTCCGTTTCGGACAATTCACGGTCTTTATGCCGCTTCTGCTCAAACCCGCACCAACCCGGCTGCGCCTTGTCCTCTGGGCATTGAACAAGGGTCTGGCCGAATTTCCCGAAAGCCCGCCACCGGGCCTCGTGACCGTACCGGCTCCTAAAGACGCCGATGCGGATGCCGCCTTGATGTCGGGCTACAAACCCGCCGGTGAGCGCGCGATCCGGATCGATATGCTGGAACGTCTCGCGGATATGCTTCGCAAAGAAGACAGCCGAAGCGGGTTCGAAGCAAACCCGGACATGCTCTCGATCACCGGGATGACGCTCGAACAATTCGCCAATCTTATGGAAGGTCTGGGCTACAAGGCTGAAAAGGGGGAACGCGAGAAACCCTCTGTTGCCGCTCCGAAAGAAGCGGCTGCCAGCGACGCGCCGACGTCAGAGGAAACACCAACAGCCGAGGCGCCAGCCGAAGACGCCCCAACCGAAGCACCCGCCGCCGAAACGCCCGCAGAAGACGCCACCGCGTCCGAGGCGCCAGCGACCCCGGCAGAAGACGAAGGCCCGGTGATCGAGGTGTTCTACACCTTTGCCTGGGGCGGAAATCGGGGCAATCGCCAGAACCAGCAGCACCGCCAGGGCGGCAATACCCAAGGCAAAGGTCGCCCCGCCAACAAGGGCAAAGGCAAACCGCGCGGCAAAGATGGTGGTGGCAACAAACCCCGCAGCTTCCAGGCCAAACCACCGCGCAAGGAAAAAGCCATCGACCCTGATAACCCGTTTGCACAGGCATTGATGGGGCTGAAGGACAAAGGCTCCTGAACGAAGCGGCCGACACCCAACGCATTGACCAATGGCTCTGGCACGCGCGCTTCTTCAAGACCCGCGGCCTTGCCACCAAACTGGTCACTGGCGGCCATATGCGCGTCGACGGCACACGCATTTCCAAACCCAGCCACCAGCTGCGATGCGGGGTCACGCTCACCTTCCCACAAGCGCGGCGCATCCGTGTTGTCACCGTTGATGCACTGTCGACGCGGCGCGGCCCGGCCAGCGAGGCGCAAACGCTGTATACCGATCACTCACCGCCGCAGGAGGTTGTCCCCCAAAACCCGCGATTCGAGGGAAAAGGACGCCCCACAAAGAAAGATCGTCGCAATGCGCGCCTTTGTGACCCGGGCGCGCTTGAATGACCGCCTGTGCTGGGCTAACCATCCGCGTCACGCGAATTTTAAAGAGCCGCTCAAATGACTTACGTCGTCACCGATAACTGCATCGCCTGCAAATACACCGACTGCGTCGAGGTTTGCCCCGTGGATTGCTTCTACGAAGGCGAAAACATGCTGGTCATCCACCCCGATGAATGTATCGACTGTGGCGTGTGCGAACCCGAATGCCCGGCTGACGCGATCCGCCCGGATACCGAGCCGGACATGGACAAATGGGTCGAATTCAACCGCAAATATTCCGAAGCCTGGCCGGTGATCATCACCAAAAAAGACCCGCTTCCCGATGCCGACGAGATGGACGGCAAAGACGGTAAGATGGAACTCTTTTCCGAAGGCGCAGGCGAGGGCGGCTAAGCAGACGATTCGCGCCTGGTCGCAAACTGACCATACGTCACCCAACGCCAAAACACGCTTTTTCGCCAGCCAGACATGGCATTTTTGCCATGTGCCTTGGAAATAGGCCATTTTTCTGCTATATTCATTGAATAGAACGTAAAGCGCGCGGGCTTCCACCACGTCCGCGAGAAATTCGCGTCAGCGACAGGGCAATAAAACGACGGGAGGATGTGTGTGTTCCCGCCGTGTTTCTGTCGCTCAAAGTTTGGGTGTTAAAAGGAAAAAGGCTGCATGAGCAAACCTAAGAAAATGGAATTCCGTCCGAACGACTTCATTGTCTACCCCGCCCATGGCGTGGGTCAGATCGTGTCGATCGAAGAACAAGAGATTGCGGGCCTGACGCTCGAATTGTTTGTGATCACGTTTGAAAAAGACAAAATGACCCTGCGCGTTCCAACGAACAAAGCCGCAGATGTGGGCATGCGAACGCTGAGCTCGCCGGATGTCGTGACCAAGGCCATGACCACGCTTAAAGGCAAGGCGCGCGTGAAAAAAGCCATGTGGTCGCGCCGTGCACAGGAATATGAGCAAAAGATCAATTCCGGCGATCTCATCGCCATTGCCGAGGTTGTGCGCGACCTCCACCGTGCAGACGATCAGCGCGAACAAAGCTACTCCGAGCGTCAGCTCTACGAAGCCGCGCTTGAACGCCTCAGCCGCGAAATCGCAACTGTCAGCGGAACAGACGAAGCAACCGCTCAAAAGCAAATCGATGACGTCCTGACCAGCCGCGCCGCCGCTGCCGCCTAAGCCGGGACCGACGACAAAGACCGAACAAGGGCGGCTCCTCGCGGATGCCGCCCTTTCATTTTTCCAAAAATACTCCCGGGGGTGTGGGGGCAGCGCCCCCACCTAGCTCGACGCGCATCTGCGCGGCGACACCTCTTATTCCGCAGGAACCGCCACGTCCAAACCTTCGACCGGAACGTCCAGCTTGTTGAGCATTTCAATCGGGCAGACTTGGACGAAATGAGCCTTCTCCTCGTCCCAATGCTGAAGGATCGCCGCCGCTTTGGCGCTGCCGGTTTCGGCCAGATGACGCTCCACCATCTCTTCCAACTCGGACATGTAATGTCCTTCGTTCACCGGAACGGTCACCAGCGTCTCATGGTTGATCATGTCGCTTGCCAACCCGTCCGGGTCATAAAGATACGCCATCCCGCCGGTCATCCCAGCCCCGAAATTCGGCCCGATGCTGCCAAGGATCACGGCCAGACCGCCGGTCATATATTCGCACCCGTTCGATCCGACGCCTTCGACAACCACCTTCGCGCCCGAATTACGCACCGCAAAGCGCTCCCCCGCACGACCGGCCGCAAACAGATACCCATCCGTTGCGCCATAAAGAACGGTGTTGCCGATGATCACGTTCTCCGCAGCCACCAGGGGCGAGGCTTTCGGCGGACGCACCACCAGAATACCGCCCGACAGCCCCTTGCCAACGTAATCATTGGCGTCGCCTGAAACTTCAATGCGGATGCCCGGGGCCAGAAACGCGCCCAAAGACTGGCCCGCAGACCCGGCAAGCCGAATGCTCAGATGATCGGGCTGCAAGGCATTGCGCATCCCAAAGCGTTTGACGACATGGCTCGATGTGCGCGTGCCGATGGTCCGGTGCGTGTTGCGCACCGAATAGCCAAGCTGCATTTTCTCGCCATCATCAAGGAACCGCGCGGCATCGCGCACGATCTCTGCATCAAGCGTGTCGTCGACCACATTGCGCGGCTTGTCGCGATCGTAAACGATCTGGTCCGCGCCATCGACGGTGATCAAAAGCGGGTTCAAATCCAGATCATCCAGATGCGCGGCCCCACGGCTGACCTGACTGAGCAAATCTGCCCGCCCGATCACCTCGTCCAGCGAACGCGCCCCGATCGAGGCAAGAATCTCGCGCACTTCGGAGGCATAGAACGTGATGAGGTTGACCACTTTGTCGGCGTTACCTGTGAACTTGTCGCGCAGGGCTTCGTCCTGCGTACAGACCCCTACAGGGCAGGTGTTGGACTGACACTGGCGCACCATGATGCAGCCCATGGCAATCAAGGCAGCGGTGCCGATCCCGTATTCCTCGGCGCCAAGCATGGCGGCCATGACAATGTCACGGCCCGTGCGCAAACCACCATCGGTGCGCAGGGTGACACGGTCGCGCAGGTTGTTCATCGACAGCACCTGATGCGCCTCGGTCAGGCCCATTTCCCACGGCAGGCCCGCATATTTGATGCTGGTGGCAGGGCTGGCCCCTGTTCCGCCGTTGTGACCTGAAATCAGGATCACATCCGCCTTGGCCTTGGCGACACCCGCCGCAATCGTACCAACGCCAGAGGAAGCAACCAGCTTCACTGTCACCTTACAGCGCGGGTTGATCTGCTTGAGATCGTAGATCAGCTGCGCCAGGTCCTCGATGGAATAGATGTCGTGATGCGGAGGAGGGGAGA
>CALLWO010000164.1 GCA_938016355.1 uncultured Boseongicola sp.
GGCACATCTGAGGACACCGCTTATGCCCATTGAAATCCGCAACCCCGCCGCCCCGAGTGAGATCGTGGCAACCTTTGATGAAACGCCGATGGACGCCTTGGATGACTGCGTCGCGAGTGCCCGTCAGGCTCAGGCTGACTGGGCCGCAAAGCCGCAACCGGAGCGCGGTGCCTTGGTTGCCAAATACATCGACGAGTTAGAGGCGCGCGGCGAAGACATCGCCCTGTCGATCACCAAAGAAATGGGCAAGCCATTGGCCGAAGCGCGCGGAGAGGTCGGCAAAGCTGTTGGCGAAGCGCGTGCTTGCATTGGCCGCGCAAGTGCGCCGATCGGCGAGGTTTTCCCGTCTCAAATCCCGGGCACTGTCGCCTATTCCACCCGCCGCCCACGGGGCGTGATCCTTGGTATCAACCCCTGGAATTTTCCGTTCAGCACGCCGATGCGCAAGGCCATTCCGGCGCTGGTTTACGGCAATGCCATCATTCTGAAACCCGCCTCTTTGACACCCGGCGCCATCGCATTGATGGCCGAGGTCGCCGCTGAGGTTTTGCCCAAGGATCTGGTGCAATCGGTGATTGGCGGTGGGGCGTTGGGGCAGACCTTGTCAGAGCACGACGGCATTGATGCGATCAGTTTCACCGGATCGGTTGAGGTTGGCAAACGCGTTGCCATGGCGGCGGCAGGGCATCTGGCAGAGGTCTCGCTGGAACTTGGCGGTAAAAACCCGGCGATACTGAACGACGCGAGCAATCTGGATGCCGCGCTTGATCAGATCATGGCGGCGGCCTTTGCGGTGTGCGGCCAACGCTGTACTGCGGTCAGCCGTGTAATCGTGCACCGCGATCTTGAAGCCGAGGCCGTCTCGGGGTTGGCAGCCCGCGCCGAGGCGATGCAACCGATGGATGGTGCTGCGGACGGCGCCAAGATTGGACCGCTTTCCAGTGCGCAGCAGCTTGAGGACGTGGATGGCTTTGTCACCCGCGCCAGGGGCGAGGGTGCGATAGTTGCAGCAGGAGGGGACAAGCCGGAGACGGAAACCGGCGGCTATTTCTACGCACCGACGATCCTGTCGAACGTCACCCGACACATGGAAGTGGCCCGCGACGAGGTGTTCGGCCCTGTCCTGTCGGTGATCGCCTATGACACGGTGGACGAGGCGATGAGCATCGCCAATGACGTCGCCTTTGGCCTGTCGTCCTGCCTCTATTCGGAACGCACCGATGTGGTAGAGCGTTTTGTCGCGGAAAGCGAAAGTGGCATGATCCATGTGAACGCGGGCAGTTTCCCGGAGAACCACGTGCCCTTCGTCGGCATCAAGGACAGCGCGATGGGTGTGGGAGGCTCGAACGGACCGTCAACCATCCAGTTCTATACCACCGAGCACACGGTCTATCGCCGGGCGGCGGTGTAAGCCCATGACCGACAAACCAAATATCCTGATGATCATGGCGGACCAACTGGCCCCGCAAGCGCTGTCGATTTATGGCAACGCGGTCTGCAAAACGCCGCATCTGGATCGCTTGGCGGCCGAGAGCGTGGTTTTTGAGAACGCCTATTGCAACTATCCCGTTTGCGTGCCCTCGCGCGCCTCGATGATGTCGGGGCGGCTTACGCCCGCGATTGAAGTGTGGGACAACGCTTGCGAGTTGGCCTCCAGCCAACCCACCATGGCGCACCATCTTCGCCACCTCGGCTATCACACGGTGCTGTCGGGCAAGATGCACTTCATCGGCCCCGATCAGATGCACGGGTTTGACGAACGCACGGTGACGGACGTTTACCCGTCAGGCTTTGACTGGGTGGCGGATTGGGAAGCAGGGCCCGCCTTCGTGCCCTCGGCCACCGGGCTGAACGGCGTCGTCGATGCCGGACCAGCCGCGCGCACCTTGCAGGAGGATTTCGACGAAGAGGTCGCGCATGCCACAGTGCAGACCATCTATGATCTTGCACGGCGCGGCGATGATGCGGGGCCTTGGTTTCAGATCGCATCCTTCACCAGCCCGCATACGCCTTTCGTTGCGGATCAGAAATACTGGGACCGCTATGATCCGGACGACATCGTGCTGCCTCAGGTGGGTGCTTTGCCGTTTGAAGATCTCGATTACGCGTCTCGCGCACTGTTCTTTGCCCACGGACGGCATCGGCACAGGGTGAGCGAGGATGATCTGCGGCGTTCGCGCCAAGGCTATTACGCGATGATTTCGTTCATCGACGATAAGGTCGGCGAAATTCTTGATGCGCTGAAAGCCAGTGGTCAGGCTGACAACACGTTCATCATCTTTTGCGCCGATCATGGCGAGATGCTGGGCGAGCGTGGTATGTGGTTCAAACAGAGTTTTTATGAATGGTCGGCGCGCGTGCCTTTGATGGTGTCCTCGCCCGACAAATATGCGCCACGTCGAGTCAAGGACTGCGTCTCGCTGGTTGATCTTTTGCCGACGCTTGTGGGCATCGGCGGTGGCGTCATGAACTTACCGTGCGACGGCGAAAGCATTGAGCCTGCTCTGAGCGGCGGGGCGACGCGTGATCTGGTGATCTCGGATTACTATGGCATCGGGCCTTGCGTGCCCTACCGCATGGTCCGTCAGGGGCAGTTCAAGCTGGTCTATACCCATGGTCACCCGGACCTGTTGTTCGATCTTGAGGCCGACCCGGATGAGTTGCAAAACCTTGCGGGCGATCCGGCGCAGGCAGACACGCTCGCGCGGTTGAAAGCCTTCCTTCTGGACGGCTGGGACCCTGAGGAGATCGACCGACAGATCCGCACCAGCCAAGCCGAACGGCTGTTTTTGAAAACAACGCCCGGCACGCCCGAGGACTGGGACTTTGTGGCGCGTAAAGGTGATGAAACACGCTATGTGCGCCGCGGCTCGGGCGGCGTGGACGGGACCAAGGCCAATCGCCGGTTGCCTA
>CALLWO010000165.1 GCA_938016355.1 uncultured Boseongicola sp.
ATTGCAATTTCGGAAGTACGCGTGAAACGCCTTGATGGCGACATCTCCGAAGGCATGATCACCTTCATGGCTTGGTCAAAATATATTGGATTTCGCGATTATATAACCGTCAAAGCCGTGGCAGAAGGTGCGGAAACTAAACTCGCCGTCATCTCCCGCGCGCATTTCTCGTTTGGATCAGACTGGGGATTGAACCGGGAACGACTGAACCGCTGGCTCGCTGAACTCGAGCGGCGATTGTCCAGTTGACGACGACAGGCATCCTTGGCCCGTATCTCGCCATATAGGCACATTCAGGGACATATCGCATTGCGCCATGAATGCGCGCCCATCGACAAAAAGGCAAATCGACTCACCCAATTCGACGCGTGCACCTTGGGTATCTGTGCAATAACACTCAACAATTCGTCCACCCGAGCCTTTGACATCTGCATATGCCGGGCCGGCCAGGAAAAGAGTGATTACTACGATCCGAAACATGCCCAAACCCTATCAGAAACAGCACAGATTCGCTAGTTTTGTATCCTTGACGCGCCAGAGCGCATGTAAGACATCTCAACCATGATCCCAAATGAACGCCTTGAACAGATTAAAGAACGTTTTGAGTTTCTCGAAGCAAAGCTTTCGGGCGGAGTTGACACGAGCGAAATTGCAGCTCTTTCGCGTGAGTATGCGGAGCTCAAACCTGTTGTTGCCGAGATAGACGCTTACCGTGGATTAATGTCCGCGCAAAGTGAAGCTGAGCATTTGCTTGGCGACGCGGAAATGCGTGCTTTGGCAGAAGACGAGTTACTTGGACTGAAAGAAGCAATTCCAGAGGCCGAGAGCGCGCTTCGACTTGCGCTATTGCCTAAGGACGCCGCCGACGCGCGTCCCGCTATTCTTGAGATCCGGCCCGGAACCGGCGGCGAGGAAGCTGCGCTTTTTGCTGGTGATCTTTTGCGCATGTATCAAAGGCATGCCGAAACAAAAGGTTGGAAATTCAACCTGATAGAGTATTCGGAATCCGAAATTGGCGGCGTGAAAGAAGCAGTAGCCAATATTTCTGGAGAGGGCGTCTTTGCCCGACTAAAGTACGAGTCTGGTGTTCATCGAGTGCAAAGAGTGCCCGAGACGGAATCCGGTGGTCGCATTCATACGTCAGCGGCCACCGTCGCGGTTTTGCCCGAGGCTGAAGACGTCGATATCGAGATTCCAACCACGGACATTCGCATTGATACAATGCGCGCAAGCGGTGCGGGCGGACAGCATGTGAACACCACGGATTCCGCCGTTCGGATCACCCATATTCCGACCGGAGTGGTCGTGACGTCATCCGAGAAATCCCAGCATCAAAACCGAGCAATCGCGATGCAAGTCTTGCGCGCAAAACTCTTCGATCTTGAACGTCGGCGTGCCGATGATGAACGCGCTGCTGCCCGAAAATCCCAAGTTGGATCGGGGGATCGCTCCGAACGGATCAGGACATATAATTTCCCTCAAGGACGGGTCACGGATCATCGCATCGGTCTTACGCTTTACAGGCTGGGCGAAGTGATCGGTGGAGACCTTGATGAAGTCATTGACGCGCTTACCGCTGAGGATCAAGCCGCGAAGCTTGCGGAGCATGGGCTTTGAACCTAGCGGAGCACGCGACGATCAAGACCGTTCAGAACGCACTTGCTCAATACGCCCGGATCATGACGGATCAAGGCATCGACAATGCCGTGCGCGACGCTCGAATTTTGATGGCGGCAGCTTTGAGTATCGCGCCGGACCGAGTGACGCTGCACGCACAAGATGCCATTTCGTCAGATGCTTTGGCGCAGTTCGAGCGGCTTTGCAAAGCGCGATGCGCGCGAGTTCCGGTGTCGCGAATACTTGGGAAGCGCTTGTTCTACGGGCGGACGTTTTTAATTTCTTCGGACGTGCTTGATCCGCGACCGGAGACGGAAATCCTGATCGAAAACGCGCTAGGTGAACCCTTTGAGCGTGTCTTGGACCTTGGGACTGGATCAGGATGTATTGCTCTGACTTTACTTTGTGAAGCGAACGACGGCCAAGCGGTTGCGACCGATATCTCGACCGAAGCGCTGAAGATGACAAAGACAAATGCGAAGAATTTGGGCGTCGAAGATCGTATTCAATGCGTCCAGTCGGATTGGTTTCACGCAGTCACAGGAAAATTTGACTTGATCGTTTCAAATCCTCCTTACATCCATCCCGATGAAATGGATGAATTGGCGCCTGAGGTTGCGCGTCATGACCCCGCAATTGCGTTGACTGACGCCAATGATGGGCTAAAGGCCTATCGTGAAATTGCCGCGCGTGCCTCTGCGTATCTGACGCAACATGGACGATTGTTAGTTGAAATTGGTCCGACGCAAGGTTTCGTGGTAAAAGAGCTGTTTGCCAACGCCGGGCTTGAAAACATTAATGTTCATACCGATTTCGATGGAAGGGACCGGGTTGTGTCCGCGACAGCCAGTTTGTCGAAATTAGAGCACGAAAAACACATAAAAGCGCAAATATAGCTGATTTTGCATCATTTTAGTCAAAATACGCTTGCCTCGTGGGTATCCACTGGCTAGACCCGAAATACGGACGACGGGCGCATCTGCTGGCTCCCTCCCGAAATCTGCCAATCCTTGCACGGTCACATGCCCAAACGATGGGCAAAGTAGGAAAACCCCGCGCAAGACCAGATCAACCAGCTGGAATTAAATTCTTATGAGATCTTCCAAATCACGTTCGCGGAACAAGTCGAACCGTAACCGCTCCGTCGGTAATGTCGTTAATCGCGTTTTCGATAGTTCGGGTCCAGAGGGCAAAGTGCGCGGCACGCCGCAGCAGATTATCGACAAGTACAATCAGCTGGCACGCGATGCGCAACTGGCGAACGATCGCGTAGCGGCCGAAAACTTCCAGCAACATGCTGAGCACTATTTGAGAATGTTGGCTGAAGCTATGCGCGAACAGCAAGAGCGCCAGGCCCAGCAGCAAAATCAACAGAATCAGCATCGGCGCCAAGAAGATCAGAATCGAAATGAAAATGATCAGGATACCCGCAACAACGCGCCTGCGAGCGACACTCAAAAGCAGGATAAGCTCGAGGCGGATGTCATTGAGATGACAGAGCAAGGCTCTGAAAGCGGTCTGGTTGAAACACCTGAAGACCGACCCAAGCGTCAGCGGCGACCGCGTCGCAAGCCGGAAGAAGGTGATGCGCCTCAAAAAGTTGAAGCGGCAAGCGACCCACAGCCTGCACCGCCGGATGCCGCTGAGTAATAGCTAGCTGCTTTCGAGAATCCGAGCGAGCGCACAAAACCGTTCCAAATCGACCGTTTCCGCGCGATCCGTTGGCTTTATCCCGGCGCTTAAAAGCTTTTCTTCAATGTCAGGCGCTACCGATTTCAGGCTGGCTCGGAGCATCTTCCTTCTTTGATTGAATCCACGCGCGACGAGATCGAAAAGGCGCTTGTTGTTCGCCTCAAATTTTGGTTCCTTTAACGCCTCTAAATGCACAACGGATGACCGCACTTTGGGGGGCGGAGTGAACGCTTCTGGCGGCAATTCCATGGCGATACGTGACGTCGTTCGCCATTGCGACAAAATCGAAAGTCGCCCGTAACTTTTTGTGCCCGGTTCTGCCACGATGCGCTGCGCGACCTCTTTTTGAAACATTAGCGTCAGGCTCGTCCAGTACGGTGGCCATACCACTGGGTCGAGCCAGCGCGTCAAAAGCTCGGTTCCAACGTTATAAGGGAGGTTTGAAACTACTTTGGTCGGCCCACAGCTAAGCCGTGCAAGATTGATTTCCAATGCGTCTCCTTCGACGATCTCCACGCGCCCTGGATAAACCTGAGCGATCTCTTCCAAAGCGGCGATGCAACGCACATCCTTTTCGATGGCGAAGACCTTACGCGCGCCTTCGGCCAAAAGACCCCGCGTCAAACCGCCGGGACCCGGGCCAACCTCAATGACATCGACTCCCTCAAGGTTCCCCGCGCTGCGCGCGATCTTTGCGGTTAGGTTCAAATCTAGGAGAAAGTTTTGTCCAAGCGATTTTCGCGCGCTCAATCCATGTTCCGCGATAACGGTCCGTAAGGGTGGAAGGTCATCAATTGCACTCACGGCGACACCCGTCGGGCGAGCGCCATTTTGTCCGCCAATTTTAGCGCTTCGACCAAAGAGCTTGGGTTCGCAATGTCTTTGCCGGCAATGTCGAAGGCTGTTCCGTGATCTGGCGATGTGCGAACGAATGGCAGCCCAAGCGTTGTGTTCACGCCTTCATCGAACGCCAGCGTCTTGATCGGGATCAGGGCTTGATCGTGATACATTGCCACCGCTACGTCGAATTTGTCGCGCGCGCGGGCGTGAAACATGGTATCCGCGGGCAGCGGGCCGCTGAGTTTCCAGCCCTCACCCCTAAGCTTGTCACAGATCGGGCGGATGGTCGCCTCGTCTTCAACTCCAAGCATTCCGTTTTCACCAGCATGCGGGTTCAGACCCGCAACAGCGATACGTGGTGCTTTGATACCAAAGTCGCTGCGCATCGCGTGTTCTGTAGTCCGCAAAGTCGTTTCAAGCAATTCTTGCGTCAGCGTACGAGGCACGTCGCTCAACGGAATGTGTATTGTGACTGGTACAACCCGCAATTCTTCAGATGCCAGCATCATCACACTTGTTTTAACACCCGCCAGCGATGCCAGAAATTCGGTGTGCCCGGGAAAGGCGAAACCGGCGTCATCCAACAATACTTTCTTCGAAATCGGTGCGGTGCAAACGGCACTAGCCCGACCTGATTGGGTAAGCGCAACGGCCCGTTCGATCACTTTGACTACGCTTGCCGCATTTTCGCGTGCTGGGCTTCCAGGTTCGGCCTTTGACGCAAACTCCGTTGGAAGTACGGGCATGCCATTTGGCAAAGCGTCAGTCGCGTCCTCGGGTGCATTGATCACAATGTGCGGTTCGCAGTCTGGCAAATGGCGGGGGTCGCCGATCCAGAAAAATGGAATTTTGGCTCCGAGTACACGCCATGCCTTTAATGCGATTTCTGGACCAATTCCCGACGGATCGCCGCAGGTGAGTGCGACGGGGGGGTGCTCAGCTGAGGTCATGTGTCAGTTCGCGACGTCTGCGATGAACATTCGCGCTCGTTGTTCTGCCAGATAGTTGGCAGCAAAAGCGCCCAGTCGCGAATTGGTCAGCCTGTTGGCAACGATGTCGAAATCTACCGAGCTTTCCAAGGACGGCTGGCGGCTGCACAGCATCAAAACACTGGCATTGCCACCGCGTGTCAGACGAGTGGAGCCTTCGCCGACGTCTAGATTGGCAAGTTCAGCACGCACATCAGCGGGTAAGCTGGTTTCGGGCTGAAACTCTCGCACCAACCTGTCTTCGGGCAAACCTTTGGCCACCCCGTAAAGATCATCGCACACGTCGATGTCTCTAAGGATCGCCGCGGCCTTCGCAGGGCCGCCATCGGTTACGAAAAGAGCATAATCGACCGACAGAGAACCCGGTTGCCCTGCGGCTACCCGTTCAATATCGCGCAAGAAGAAAAGACCAATTGCGTTCTCTAATTCGATCGGAGCTGTGGTTTGCCCCGGTGTTAATGCGGAAATTGCGGGGCGAACTTCGTCGGGAAGTGCCTCAAGACTTGTCCAGTTCAACGCGCCCCCTCGCACCTTGGAAGGCGCGACCGAAAATTGACGCGCAGCGGCGGCAAAGGCGTTTTCGTCTGCCAGCGCAGTCAATTGGCTCGCGCGCTGTCGGGACGCTAGGGCTGTTTCGGGTGTTGTTGCGGGCAGCAGAATTTCCGAAATAAGGACCCGCAGCCCGCCTTCGGTCCCCTGCAACGCAAGCGTACGTTCGATCTGGTCGCCTGGAATGTCTCTTGCCTGTTCTCCGAAACGGCTGCGCACAACATTTCGCCAAAGGACACCCGCCCGGACAAAGTCGCGGAACGTTTCGGCCTGAACACCATTCTGAGATAACGCCCCCAGAAATTGATCGCGCGTCAGGTTTGCGCGTCCAGCAAATTCGCCTTGTCCGGATTCGACTTCTGCGTCACTCACTGCCACGCCTAGGCTTTGAGCCGTTTGAATTTGGACGGCTTCGTTGATCAATTGTTCCCGCGCCAATGCGCGGGGATCACCTGGTGCGCGCAGCAGTGACAAGAACCGTGTTCGCTGGTCCAATTGATACTGCGTGATGACTTGCTCGCCGACCTGAACGCGTGGGGTGAAGCGGTTCTGCGCGTCTGCCGCTTGGGGCATAGCCGTAATTACGGTTAACAGGCAGGCCAATACCAGAATATGAGACTTAAAGCGTGTCACCGGCCACTATCCTTTGCAACTCCGTCGGGGGGCCCGACCGTTCGTTCCGTTTCCAACTCCAAGCAACGAAACACGAAAGCCGAAGTCTGTTGTAGGTGTTACACTAGTCGACGTCGCAAAGCGACGCGAGAGCGAAAGATCGACGCGTACGCATTCGTTCGTAAATTCCAGTCCCAAACCCGCGCGCGCCGCGCGTCCGGCGGTGAAATCGTAACGCCAATCGGTACTTGCCGTCCAATTATCGTTGATGTTCAGGCTGCCATCCAAAGACCATTCCGACAAACGATCGTTTCGGTTCTCCGCTGGTTCTGGCTCTGCGAAAATGTAGCTTGTTCCAATTTGCCCGCGGTCCGCTTGCCAATCAAATCGCGTCTCGCTCAGTGTAAAGGCGACGTTGTCGTCAAAAAGCGATCGGTTGGCGAGCCAAAATTGGTCCCCGAGACCAAATCGCACCGCAAAAAGCCATTCAGATTGGTCACCAGTCAGACCTGTGCCGTCTGCAAAGCCAAGAGAACCGTCCAAACTGGCCACGCGGCCTGCGGCAAGGTCCAAGGACCATCCAGATGCGTATTGTCGGTGCCACATAAGTCCGGCGGCGACGCGCGCGCCGTCTTCGACGCCATCGATACCGGGGTATCTGGAGTAGGAAAACAAATTGGCTTCATCAAATTCGACGATCCGACTGTCTTCTAATGGAACTTGTTCTGAACCAGCATCCGCAAAATCAATTCGGACAATCGGTTCGACAATATCCGACGTGCCGCTATCGTCGTGCCGTGCTAAAGGCCAACGAAGTTCAACCGCGCCCCTAGGAACTAGACGGGAGACGGTCGTGTCAAAATTTGAGTCCTGGCCAATGTTATATGTATCAAGCCGTGCTCCGAGCTCGGCGCTCGTAACAATGCCCGGTCCAAAGACAACATCATCGCGCCAAGTTAGGCCAATTCCAAGTCGCGACACGTCGCGTCCGTCCACGTCTGTCGATGATGGTCGGTTTAGCGCTGCGGCCTCCAAACTCAACGTCGTGCGCCCACCAAAGGAAAGAGGGTCGATTATGCGCTCGTAAGTGGCTTCGATGAACCGGTCTGGCAATGTTCGCCGGATTGGAATCTCGTTTTCTCGAAGTGTTCGAAACTCAGTGATTCCAGAGCGAAAAAAGTCTTTGTCGCGAACTCGCGAAACCTTTAGCGCGTTGGTCAAGCGGTCTTTTTCCGAGTAGTCGTATAGGAAAAGGTATCCCGGGTCGGATACAAATTCCAACTGCCCTTTTGCCAAAAATCCACGTGGAAGCCGGTACTCAGCATTTGCGAAAAGATACCCGCGTCCCCCTTCTATATCGTCATTGGTTATCGCGCCGTCGGCCGTGATTTTCCCGTTTTTCACCTCCTGGCGATACCCAAATTCAAGCGTCGCCGTTGAGGCTGAAACGTATGGCGTGACTGTCAAATCGACGTGTGGCCCAGCAGCAAAAAAATATGGCACTTTCAAGCCTGTGCCCAAAGTCGACGACGTTTGCAGACGTGGTATTAGGAAACCAGACGTTCGTTCAAGTGTCGGATCGGGGAGCCTCAGGCGTGGGATGTAAAAGATCGGAACGCCGACGACCCGAAGGGTCGCGTTTTCAAAGTAGAGCTGTCTTTCAAGGCTGTCGTGGATAACGCGGTTGGCCCTGATTTCCCAAAGCGGGGTGGGGTTTTCCGCGCAAACCTCGCATGATGAGGCAACAGTGCGGCTCAACGTTGTGTACCGGTTCCCAACGCGCGCAACCTCGGCCGCGGCTAGTTGAAGCTGGCGATCGAGAACGAGCCGGGCCGAAATCAGGATTCCATTCTGCAAAGTTCGGTCAAGCGTGGCGCTTTCGGCAGAAAATTCGTTGCCATCAGGAGACGTCACAACAATCGGGCCATCGATAGAAAGCTGGTCACCGGATTTGTCATAAATGATCCGGGTCGCCGTTAGGCGGGTGTCTTGATAGAAGACGACGACATTTCCCTCGGCAACAATCTGCCCGCCGGGGTCAATCTGAATTTGATCAGCCAATAAAGTCGCGGTGTCCTGCGCGTTTATGGCCGACGCCAACAGGATCCAGATTGAGACAATCGAAGACAGAAATTTATAAAAGGGACCTTGCATCAACCGTCTTCCAGATGAAGCAATAGCCCAAGCGGTAGCATCAACGCGGCAAGCGGTGGCCCCCAAGCTGCCAGCAACACCGGAATTTGGCCGTTCTCACCAAGAATCGCGGCAAAATTTCTAATGAAATAGAGCGAAAACCCGAGCCCTAGAGCAAGAAGGACCATAAGTCCGGTACGGCCAAAGCGCGTGTGGCGCATCGTGAATCCTGCGCCCACCAAGACCATCGAAGCCAGCAAGAGAGGCAAAGCCAGCTCCATATGGAGGAACGTTCGATGGACGCGCGCGGAAAAGCCTGCAGCTTCGAGTTGCGAGATAAAGCGCGGCAATTCCCAAATTGGGATCGCGGAAGGGGTGCCGAAACTGTCAAGGATTTGCTCGCGTGTCAGGTTGGAGGCA
Organism: uncultured Boseongicola sp.; assembly: GCA_938016355.1. Taxonomy (GTDB): domain Bacteria; phylum Pseudomonadota; class Alphaproteobacteria; order Rhodobacterales; family Rhodobacteraceae; genus CALLWO01. Next base: position 8,853 of record CALLWO010000165.1, read on the forward strand.
AGGCTCATTCTCTCTGCGGTGAATGAGCGCGTCTCCGGATTGCTGTCGTCCCTATCAGAAAACCGCCACTCCTTCCCTTGGTCGATTTGCCAAGCCCCGAGAACCAACTCTGCACGCTCTGCTTCAATGCGATAAGTTGGGCGTCCATCAAGATCAAAGCCAAGAAATGTGGCTCCAAATAATACAGTACCGTCAAGATTGGAGCGCTCCGCGTTGATCACCGTTTGTCCGGAAGAATTACCTTGTCGCAACCATAGACCTTCGCCTGTCACCGATACAGCCGACGCTCCTTGACCTGTCAGGCGGCCTGATGCCACCTCGTATTGGTGCGACGTCGCTGCGACGATCGGGTTGAAAAGCGCGACGGATATCACACCGATCATAACAGCAAGCACAAGAGGGGCGACCAAGCTTTTCAAAGCAGAGCGCCCGGAAGCCCGCGCAACGACCAATTCTGACGATCTTGCCAAACCAAGAAACAAAGACAACGTCGCGAGGATCATGATCAACGGCAATATACGATAAAGCGTTTCGGGAACGTTCAACAATGTGAGCGTGATTAAGTCACCAAAGTCCGCAGTCGTTGAACCGAATTTTCGGATTTGCTCAATCAGATCGAGCATGACCAAAATCACAAAGAAAACCATCAGGACGGTTAGAAAGCTTCGCAAAAAACGCCGTGCGAAATAGAGGTGCAGCGTCATTCGGAGCCCCCTCGTGATCTTCTGCGGCTGAACATTGCTGGCCTGGATGCAAGCATTAGCAACAAAACTGCCAGACAGGCTCCAAAGAATGGGCCGATGTAAGCGGCGATCCACGCGTCGGCATTGGATTGAACGATGTCTTGTCCCACGCGCGTTAGCATCTGCACGAAAATTAGTGCGGCAATCGCTCCTATGATCTGGCGCCAAATGCCAAATCTCGAGAAGCCGCCAAGCAAGAGTGCTGCAAATCCGATGAGCGGCGCAACGAGACTATTCAACGCGTTTCCAAATCGCTCATGCGCCTCAGAAACCAATGCGTTGCGCGACGCGCCTGTAAGCGCCTGCGTTGCGGGGTTTGCCGCAAGCAAGGCAGAGGTGCTGAGTTCTTGTGGGCGAATACGCCCCGCGCCGGAAATCTCGACGAGGCCGGACAAGTCAAAGGCGAGATCATCAAACCGTGTTACAGAAAGAAGGCTCGAAGTTCGGTCGTAAATTTGCGCCATCCCATCAAACATAATCAGGTTCGGCGCGGTTTCCCCGCGTATCAAAAGCGCTTCGCGCGCTGTGTAGGTCACTTGCTGGTCGTCAATGCGCTGATCGGACAAAAACACATTCAACAACTCACCGCGTGGAGAGATCTCCCGTATATAAAACGTTACGTCGTCCGAAGGGTGTAGAAACTGACCTTCCGAAAGCAACCGCGCAGTCATGTTTTGAGCAATCTCGTCCGAGCGCAACGCAAGCTGGCGCAGGCTTGATGGAACGAGGATATGTGCCAGAATTGAAGCCAGAACGGCGACTACGAGTCCAAACATGATTACGGGGCGCGCAAGTCGCCAAGGCGAAAAACCAGTTGCTTGAACCACCACAAGTTCGCTTTCCGATGTCAGTCGGTTTGTGACGTAAACGGACCCGGCGAATGCTGCGATGGGCAAGACAATGCGAATGACATTGGGCAAGGACAGTGCGGAAAATTCAAAGAAAACAAACGCAGATTGTCCGTTTGCAATCAACTGATCAAACAAGATCACCGCCCGGTTGACCCAATAGACAAGCACCAGCACAAGCGCAAAAAAGCCAAACAGCATCATCAGCTGCGAAAAGAGATACTTGTCGAATCGTCCGATCATTGAACACACGCCGGGGGGTCAAAGTTGTGCGAACTCTAAACCAATGAATGGGCAGTTGAAACCACCGTACGAGCCAACTTGCGGCGGATGAACGCTGGTCACTTGCGCGGCAAGAGTTTACTACACAAACGTTCCTTATCGCAGGCAGCCCCATGACCGAATTGTGCGAAGTATTGATCGAAGAGGCGAATGTTGACGGCATTGCCGAGCTGACCGGCCGGGTCGTTGTTTTGGTCCCTGAAACCGGCAAACTTGATCAGATGGCGCGTCGGGTGAACCGTCTTATGCGCGGTGCATTGGAGCGGTTTATCGAAAGCGATCGGTTTGGTGAATTGAAACCAGGGCAGGCTGTTGATCTTGCATTTCCAGGTGGGATGGCAGCTGATGTTGTGCAAGTGGTGCTACTTGATCGACGCGCAAAACCTCTGGCGGTGCGCCGGGCTGGTGCTGCGATCGCAAAGGCTGCAATCAATCAGCCGGTTTCAATCCTCACGGGTCCGCGTCGCGAGGTGGACGATCTTCTTTTGGGTATTTTATTGCGCGGTTATGCATTCTTGCGGCGGTTCTCGGATGAGGATGATGCGAAATCGCGCATGGGCGCGCCATCATCCATCAAGCTTCTTGTTCCTAATCCCGATGATGTTGCTGATCAGGTAGCCTTGGCAAAATCGAAGGCTTCTGGTGTCTATTTGACCCGCGATTTGATCAATGAACCCGCAAATGTTTTGACGACAACCGCGTTTGCAGACCAATTGAGCGCACTCAAAAAGCTGGGCGTTCGCGTCACCGTTCTGGAAGAACCGGAATTGGCCAAGCTGGGCATGCGTGCGTTGCTCGCCGTCGGGCAGGGCAGCCAAAGCCCCTCGAAAGTTGTGATCATGGAATGGTCGGGCGGCGGCGTTGCACCACCGTTGGCGCTCGTCGGCAAGGGCGTAGTTTTCGATACAGGTGGAATCTCGCTCAAACCAGCAGGCGGCATGGAAGAAATGACCATGGATATGGGCGGCGCGGGCACGGTCGCTGGCGTCATGAAACTTCTTGCGATGCGAAAAGCCGCGGCAAACATAGTGGGCATTGTCGGCCTTGTCGAAAACATGCCCGATGGCAACGCACAGCGCCCCGGTGACGTAGTTGCTTCGATGAAGGGTGACACAATAGAGGTGATCAACACAGACGCCGAAGGACGTCTCGTGTTGGCCGATGTCCTTTGGTATGTGCAAGAAAAGTTTCAGCCGCGTGGAATTATTGACCTTGCCACACTTACCGGTGCCATCGTGATCGCTCTTGGCGACAAGAATGCCGGTGTCTTTGGCAATGATGATAGCCTGACGGACGCCTTTTTGAATGCGGCGAAATCTGAAGGCGAGGGGGCCTGGCGAATGCCACTAGATACGGCATACGACCGGATGCTGGAAAGCCGCCTGGCGGATATGAAAAACTCCACAGGGCGGCCAGCGGGCGCAGTCACCGCTGCAAAGTTCCTCCAGCGTTTCATCAAAGAAGACATGCCTTGGATCCATTTAGATATCGCGGGCGTCGCCAGCATCGCGCGCAACACAACGTTTTCCCGCAAAGGTGCCACGGGTTGGGGTGTGCTGACGCTCGACCGGCTTATCGCGGATCGCTATGAAGATTGAGCTCGATCGGGAGGGGCGTGAATGGGTGCTGCTTATTTCTATCAGTTGACGGAACGACCGCTTGAAGCGACGTTGCCGGTTTTGATTCAAAAATCTTTGGAAGCAGGTTGGCGTGTCGCGGTTCAAAGCGGTGAAAGCACACGGCTTGATCGTCTCGACAAACTACTTTGGAATGGCGACGGATTTCTGCCCCACGGCCTTGCAGGCGGAGCACACGATGCCGAACAACCCGTTCTTTTGACGACCAAAGCGCCTACGAATGGGGCGACTTGTTTGATGATCGTCGATGGGGCTTCGGTTTCAGCCGAGGATGTCAACGCGTCCGAACGGGTCTGTATTCTCTTCAATGGCGCGGATCAAAGCGAATTGGAACTGGCGCGCGCGCAATGGAAAAATCTCACGCAAGCCGGGGTCGCAGCCCAATATTGGTCCGACGAAGATGGACGCTGGGTTAAAAAAGCCGAGAATGTGCCCGATCAGGGATAAAGCCGCATTTCGTCACCGCTCAACTCAATCTTTTCGAACCGGCTGAGATAGGCCATCCCCAGAAGAGAGCCGCGCATGTCCCCGGAATTGACCGCAACCGTCACGTTTTCAAATTTCAATGGCCCCAAGGCGACTTCATCGACGGACGTATAAGCGGTCCGCACTTCGCCATTTGCCGTTTGGGCCGTTCCAATAAATGCCAGATCCTCGAGCCGTAACCCAATCGCTTCAGCGTCATCCCGTGACAGAACGATATCTGTGGCACCAGTATCCACGAGGAAGTCAATTTTCTCGCCGTTGACGTCCAGGCTAAGGTGGAAATGTCCGTCTCTTGCGCGCGGCACCTCGATCAGGTTGCCATTTTCCAGAACTGCCTGGCGGGTTGAAACTTCGCTGCGAATATCATCCCAAAGACCGAATCCGGCGATCATGCCAAGAAAAATCAACCCCCAAACCAAGCCTTGCCTGAGAGTCTTGCTCAAGTTGCTTCGATTTTCGGCGATGAACCAGCCAGCAATTGCAGTGCCAAGCACCACAAGATAAATCAAGCGATCAAGTTCGATGTTTTCCATGAACTAGAGATATGAAGTCGGTTTGGGATCTAAAAGGGGCTTTCGGGCCAACATTTTGGCGATCAGCGTCCGCGCCGCGTGCTTTTGACAATGTCAGCCATACGCTCGAGTGCCGGAACCAAATCGCGCTCAACCCCGCTTGCAACAGCCAAAGGCTGATTGCGAGACTTCAAACGCAGAAGCATTTTCGCATTAGAGCCGCCGCCTTTGGATCGGTTTAGGAAGCAACTTTCGATATCCGACATCGCAATTTTTCGACGCAGCGAAGAGATATTGCGTGAATTGCGGGTAACAAACCGAACTTCCTGACGTACGCCATCAACTTGAGCTTCTTGGCGAAAGCCACGATTAGCGTGGAAATATACCGCAAAGCCGACAAAGAAAAATGCAGCGGACAAAGCGATTTTGGCAAGAATTGTGGTTTCGGCCAATGCGCCCCCAGCCACGACCCACGGTAGGATCGATGCAAAAAGCATAACAACGGACATGACTTTCAAACCAGCCTCTGCCGCGAAACCATCATTTGATTCACTTGGCCGGTCCGTCAGAACGAAACCCCAATGGGTTTCGCGGACTGCCATGCGATCTGATCGCCGTCCAAGGTCCAATTGATTCCAAAATGCGTCTGCATGAACAGTCATAACGTTAATCCAATACATCCCTTAATAGATTAACGTTTGGTTGATGAATCCGGCGACACTTAGACCCTAGCGCGGAGATTTTGCAGCTTAAGCGTGCATATTTCTGTCAGATTCGCGAGACATTCATCCGCATCGTGTTCAAAGGCTGCGATATGCGATGCTCTTCGTAGCGATCCGTGGAATTCACCGCGCGTTTCCTTAGAGACGCAATAACTGCACAGCCCAAAACAGCAAGGGCCAAAGGCCCAAAGACACCGAAGATTGCATAGGAAGTATAAATACTCATGGACTCGAACTCGCATTATTGCTGACCGGTTACTCTCATAAGTAACCAGATAAGTTTGATTAAAGTTTGGCGAAACATTGCGAAATGGGTGAAATACGGCACCCATGGTTAGCGATTTCCTAACAATTCCGCGAATGTCAGCGGCTTGTTTCCGCAGCTTCCAGACGTTCCTGCGCCTTTACCCATAAAGCTTCTGCACGTGCCAGGCCGTCTTCGACTTCGCCAAATTTCTTCTGCCAACCCTCCATCTCGTCAACGCGATCAGCCGCATATAAACGGGGGTCAGATAGCTTTTTTGCCAACTTTTCGTGAAGATCACCCAATTTTGAAACACGCGCTTCTGCGGTGGACACCGCTTGGCGCAACTCGGCAAGATCAGAACGCGTGGCTCGCTTCGGTTTGGGTTTTGCTTTGTCCGACTTTGGCGCGGGCTGGTCGAGAAGTAGTCGACGATAGGATTCCAGATCATCTTCGTAGGGCGCAACTCGCCCGTCTTTCACCAACCACAATCGGTCAGCGACCAGTGAAAGAAGATGCATGTCGTGGCTGACAAGAATGACGGCACCGCTATAGGCGGTCAAAGCTTCTACCAATGCCTCACGGCTTTCCATATCCAAGTGGTTCGTCGGTTCATCAAGGATCAACAGATGTGGTGCATCAAGTGTCGCGAGCAACAGCGAAAGACGCGCTTTTTGTCCGCCGGACAGGCGCCCGGCCGTTGTTTCGGCTTGTGCCGCCGCAATACCAAAGCCCGCAAGCCGCGCGCGGTGTTTTCCTGGCAACTCATCAGGGCGAAACCGGCGCAGATGTTCAAGCGGTGTTTCATCGGGACGCAATTCATCAAGCTGATGCTGCGCGAAATATCCGATCCTGAGCTTGCGCGAACGGGTGACATGCCCTTTCAGAGGTTCAAGTTTGCCTGCCAATAGTTTGGAAAGCGTCGACTTTCCTTCCCCATTCCGGCCCAAAAGAGCGATCCGATCATCTTGATCAATGCGCAACGACAACTGGCCCAATACAGCCTTTTCGTCATATCCAACCGAAACGCCGTCCATCGCGATGATGGGCGGCGACAACTCGTCAGGTTCCGGGAAAGTGAACTTCTTGAGGGCCGCTTCTTGCGGCGACGTAATTGGCTTCATTTTCGCGATCATTTTTAAACGCGATTGCGCCTGAACCGCCTTTGACGCTTTGTAGCGAAACCGATCGACAAAACTTTGAAGATGGGCGCGCCGCGCATCCTGCTTGCGGGACTC